>JBMOEQ010000097.1:0-10639 GCA_049314655.1 Ferruginibacter sp.
AGCTGGTATGGGAAATGAGTATTTTGATGAGAATTTTAAATTGTTTTGTTCTTTATCATCTTCTGGGGCTTAAATGTTATGGATGCCACGGTTGATGCGCACTTAAAAGCATTTGATGTAAATGATAATTTAAGCTTTCAATTGAAACCTGGATACAGTCCTACTGCCAATACCACCGGCATCAGTTTATCGTTCAATCTCCATTCGGCTAAGCATCGCATAGCAAAATAATCTATCTTTATTTCATTAAAAAAAATCTGATGAGTACTGAAACTGCTGTTCAGCAAAATAATATATCTATAGCTTTAATTGGATACGGCAAAATGGGAAAGGCTATTGAGCAAATCTTATTACAACGCCACCACCAAGCTAATTTAAAAATAGACATTTCTAATCTTGATCAATTTACCCCAGAAAACTTACGCAATTGTGATGTAGCGATAGAGTTTACCGGACCCGAAACTGCGCCGGATAATATGCTTCGTTGTTTAAAAGCGGGCATTCCGGTTGTAAGCGGAAGTACCGGCTGGTTAGCCCGTTGGGATGAAATTACCGAAGCTTGTAAAGAAAATAACGGCACATTATTATATGCCAGCAATTTTAGTATAGGCGTAAATATTTTTTTTGAAATCAATAAGCAATTGGCCAAATTGATGAACCCGCATTCCAATTATGAAGTAGGTATAAAAGAAATTCACCACACTGCTAAAAAAGATGCTCCAAGTGGAACGGCCATTACACTTGCCGAAGGTATAATTGATGCTTTAGATAGAAAAAATGCATGGGTAAAACTTCAATCTCCAGCAGCAAATGAAATTGAAATCGTTAGCGAAAGAATAGATCCGGCGCCGGGCACACATATCATTACATATCATTCTGCTGTAGATGATATTGAAATCACCCATACCGCACATAGCCGCGAAGGATTTGCTTTAGGTGCTGTGCTTGCAGCCGAATTTGTTGTGGGCAAAAAAGGAATATTTAATATGAAAGATGTGTTGGGTATTTAAACAATATAGGCGAGAGAATCGGTGATGATAAAAATAAAAATCTAATCTGCTATGTAAAAAACCTGATGATGGCATCCATAATTTGTAACATTTTCAGTGTTTATAATGAAGCGCATACTTTTCTTATTATTAGCCATAAACTTTAGCATCATTTCTGTGAATGCTCAACAAGCTTATGTAGATAGTTTAAAAAATATTACAGTAGGTGAAGCGCCCATTGAAAAAAAAATCAATGCTTGGTTATTACTTTCTGATTATTATGCTACTCGAAATTTTGACGAAAGTTGGGAAGCTGCGCATCAAGGCATCACACTTGCTTCAAAAAAATCCGATTCCAGTTCGTTGGCAATATTACTTAAACAACTGGGCAGAGCTTATTATTTTAAAGGCAATTTCGACAGCGCTGCAATACAATACCATAAAGCCATTGAAATTACTGATCAATCAAATTTTATGGCTATTAAAGCCGATGTACTTAATGAATTAGGAAAACTGTACAGAAAAACACGAGATTTAGCGAGAGCAAAAAACCATTATGATGATGCGTTAAAACTCTATCAATCTTTAAAAGATGAAAATGGAATGGCAACCATTTACAATGAATCGGGTGTTGTATATGAATATGAAAATGATTTTAAAGAAGCTATAAGAAGATACCAATTGTCGTTAGCTATTCGGGAGAAAACAAAAGATAGTATTGGCATTGGTTATAGTTTAAATTTTATAGGTACAGCTTTAACGCAACAAGGTAATTTTATAGAAGCCGAAAAATACTTGAATAAAACCTTATTGCTTCGCCAGCAATTACAAGATAGTTTTACAATTGCACTTACCTTAACCGATTTGGGTGCTTTGTATACTTCATGGAAAAAATATGATGTGGCCAATCAAAAATATATCGAAAGTAATGGCATAGCCACGCGAATTAAATATCCAGATTTACTATTGAATAATTATCGCGAGCTATCATCAATTGCTGAGCATCAAGGCAACAGTACTTTATCGCTCAACTATTATAAAACTTATAATGCCATTAAAGATTCTCTGTTTTCTGTTGATAAAATGAAACAGATAGAATCGTTGGAAGCGAAGTATCAAACCCGTCAAAAAGTACAACAACTTCAATTGCAACAATTGAGTATCAGTAGAAAAAACTATCTCATTGGTTCGCTCATTGCAGGTTTTTTAGTATTTAGTTTGATCGCCTTTGGTGTTTATAAACGCAAACAAATAAGAGCCGAAAGAAAACTGCAATTAGAAATTATTAAACAACAAGATTTAGCTACAAAGGCTGTTTTAGATGCCGAAGAAAATGAACGCAAACGCATTGCTGCCGATTTACACGATGGCGTGGGCCAACTGATGAGTGTAGCCAAAATGAATTTATCGAAATTCGAAACCGAACTGCCTTTTAACAACCAACAACAAAAAATAAATTTTCTTCAAGCCATTGATTTGGTAGATGAAAGTTGTAAAGAGATAAGAAGTATTAGTCACCAAATGATGCCTAATGCTTTACTTAAAAAAGGACTTTCACTTGCGGTAAAAGATTTCATTGATAAAATAGACAACCGCGTTATACATATAAATTTACATACCGAAGGTTTAAATGAAAGTTTGGATAGCAGTATTGAAACTGTATTGTACCGTGTAATTCAAGAAGGTGTAAACAATGTAATTAAACATGCACAAGCAAGCCGACTCGATATATCATTGATAAAGGAAGATGACGGGATATCTGTAACCATTGAAGATAATGGAATAGGTTTTGATACAGCAAATACTAATCCATCGGCAGGGATAGGGTTGAAAAATATCAATAGTAGGGTTGAATTTTTAAAAGGTTCGGTAGATTTTGATACGGCTCCCGGAAAAGGCACCCTTTTAGCGATATATATACCTCTAAAAAAATAGTATTATCTTCCCTATATAAAATCCCATATTTTTACGTTAATACCACATCGCCCCTATTGCTGAACTAAAAGCATTGAAACCATTTTTAGCGTACATGAACAGTAAAAAAATTTCGTTAGCCATTGTAGATGATCATCAAATTGTGATTGATGGGTTAAAATCCTTATTAGAAGGATCAGCTCAATTCACGGTTGTTGCCGAGTGTACTCGATCTACAGAAATGCTCGAAAAACTAAACCATATTGAAGTAGATATTTTACTCACCGATATCATGATGCCCGAAATGAACGGCGCAGAATTGGCGAAAAAAGTAAAAAAGCAATTCCCTTCCATAAAAATCCTTGCTCTATCTATGAGCGGACAAGGCGAATTGGTGAATCAAATGATAGACGATTCGGATATTGTAGGCTATGTGCTAAAGAATATAGGTAAGCAAGAATTTATACATGCCTTACATAAAATTGCTGAAGGTGGCGTATATTTTAGTCAGGAAGTTTTAGATGACATGACGCGTGCAAGTGAAATAAAAAAAGAAAATACAGAAGTAAATTTAACTGCCAGAGAAATTGAAATCATTAAACTTATTGAAAAAGAATACAGCAATAAAAACATTGCCGACACTTTATTCTTAAGCGAACGTACTGTTGAAACCCATCGCAAAAACATTTTCAGAAAAACAAAAACCAGCAGTGTAATTGGATTGATAAAATATGCTTACGAGCATAAATTGGTTTAGTACAATGGTTGAACGGTGGATGAACAGTTGTTGAACTATAGTTTAGAAGTTTAGGGTTTAGTGCAGTCTCTACAAACTTTAGAAACCCTTTAAACTTTAGATACTTTATAAACTTAAAACTGTACCCATTACAACAAAGCCTATACAATTACACAATAGCCCGAAGGGCTTCAACATGAATAATTGGAAAACTATGAATGTGCACCAACCCTGAAGGGGTTGAATTATAGTTTAGATGTTTAGTAGTTTAGGGTTTAGAGTAATCTCAACTAACTTTATAAACCATATAAACTTTACAAACCCTACAAACCCTACAAACCCTACAAACCCTACAAAACCTACAAACCCAACAAACCCAATATTCCCAAAAAACTACCTCCCCCTTCTATTTCTATTTCCTTGAAACAATGCAATATTTAAACCAGCACTTATAATGGGCAAAATTCTTCCATAAGAATCGGTATAGGGCGAATTGATATCTTTCAACACATCAAACATGATGGATACATAATAGAAATTATTGTTTCCGGGTTCTCTTCCCGAAGTATAACCTGCGCCTACTAAAAAACTATTTACTTGAGTTTTTTGTATTACAGTTCCTCCGCCAGAAGGCAAACCTTTTAATCGAATAAAATTACGTTCGTACTGTGCTTTGGCAAATAAAAATGGCACTGGAAATATCCTTACAAATGTACCTGGCGCTATTACTGTTTGACGTAATTTATTATTAAACTCATCCCTTTGTCCGGTATAGGTATACCCAACCGTAACAGCAGCATCTAACCACTTGGCAATACTATAACCAAAATGCGGACTCATGCCCAAGATAGTACCTCCATTAAAAAATGAAACCGTTACGTTTCCTCCGGTAAATAAATTTTCCTTTTTAAAACCACCGTTCGATTTTTCTTCTTCCGACTGTGCATAACTGTTTGCAGTAATAACTACTAGTAGTAAATAGAAGGCTATTTTTTTCATTCAAATATTATTTAGCAATTAAAATCAAAGTAAATATTAAGCATCAAATATTTTTCCTTTATTCAAAATATTATTGGGATCAAACACTTTTTTTATCCCTTTCATTAACTCCATATGGGTTGGAGTAAATACAATATCGAGGTAATCTTTTTGTAATAATCCAATACCATGTTCGCCACTGATAGTGCCTCCCAATGAATGCACCAATTGAAAGATTGCTTTTAACGACGGTACTACAGCCGGATTATTTAAACTAAAAATATTGCCTTCCTTTTTTATACGGATATGTAAGTTTCCATCACCGGCATGCCCGTAACAAACCGATTTAAAATCGTATGTTTTACCTAATGCCTTCACGCCTCTAATCAATGCAGGCAATTCGGCACGAGGCACTACCGTATCTTCTTCAATGGTATATCCGGCCAATTTTACCGCTTCTGCTGCACGTCTGCGCAATTTCCACAATTCAGCTTTTTGTTGGGCATCATCTGCAAAATAAATTTCACCACAATCAAACCCGGTGAGCAATTCGCCTATTGATTCCATTTCGCTCATTAAAGTTTCCATATGGTTGCCATCTACTTCAATGATCAAATGCGCTTCTACGCCTTCTGTAATGGGGATGGCAGTACTATCAACAAATGCACTCACTATTTTCAATGCATCAATTTCAACCAACTCTAAAGCACTTGGTGTAAATCCAGCTCTAAATATAGCACTCACCGCTTCTCCTGCTTTTTCTAAATCATTAAACGGCACCAGCATCAACAAATCATATTTAGGTAAGGGCAATAATTTCAAAACAATTTTTGTAACAATGCCTAAAGTGCCTTCACTGCCCACTACCAATTGCGTAAGGTTATAACCGGTAGAATTTTTCAATACATTAGCACCCGTCCAAATGATATCGCCGTTGGGTAAAACCATTTGTAAATTCAATACATAATCTTTCACCACACCATATTTTACCGCTTTTGGTCCGCCACTGTTTTCTGCAATATTTCCCCCAATAAAACAACTGCCTTTACTACTGGGATCGGGTGGATAAAACAAGCCTTTTTCTTTAACCGCATCTTGTAATACTTCAGTAATTACGCCGGGTTCGGTTGTTACTTGTAAATTTCTTTCATCAATTTGAATGATGGTATTCATCCGTTCGGTAGAAATCAAAACCCCACCAAAATGGGGTAATGCACCTCCACTTAAACCGGTTCCTGCTCCACGAGGCGTTACGGGAATTAAATGCGTGTTACAAATTTTAAAAATTGCGCTTATTTCTTCTGCAGTTTTTGGCTTCACTACTACTTCGGGTAGATAGAGTAAATTTTCGGTTTCATCATGACCGTAATTCGCTAAACTTTCTTCATCTACCAATACATTATTTGCGCCGCTTATATCCCTAAACTGGTTAACTATATCTATCGTTAATGTTGATTTTTCTGTTGCCATGCCAATACATATTTTGGGCAAAAGTCGTACAAAATAGCGAGTTAGCGAAAAAGCATTAAAATGCAGTGCTATCGTTTAAAAACGCGGACAAAGTGATTGTCGCATATTGCCATTGTACTCATTGTAAAAGCCTTTCTTCATAACATTGAATTCCGAAGCGCCTTGCATATTATTGAAGTTACGTAAGGAAGATAAAGTGGCATCATAACTAAATGTAAAGCGGATATGATTCATTTCAAACCCAATCATAGGAATAACCGCATCACCGGCTCTGTAATAAACACCGGCAATAAGTTGCTTTTCGCCGGCATCGGTTAAATTAAAATTGGCATTCAATCCAAACACCATTTCGCTTGCTTTAGCTTGATTGGTATAATAAATATTAGGATTGATAATAACACGGTCGTTCACTTTTAAAAGTGCATTGATGAAACCAATATGTCGCATAGCCAATCGATTGCTATCGGTTGATGCACTAAAAAAACTTTCTACCGGACGGTTAACATGATGCACCGAATAACCTGCATTGATGTAAACATCTTCATCTGGGAAATAAGCATAATTTAGTCCGGCTTGCATGTCAAAATAACTTACACTAGTGTTGTTCAAAATAACGGAAGTAGGCAATGCATTATCAAAAAATTTACCATCAAATTGATCGGGGAATTTTAGTTTGCTTTGATTGATGCGTTTATTGGCCCAGCCCACATTAAAGCCGGCCGAAAGTAAACTGCTTGCACCAAGCATTTGATGATAGGCAATTGAACCATAAATTTTGGTTGATTTTAATCCGCCTGCACCTGCTTCATCACTTAAAATAAAACCGCCTAAGCCCATCCAACCATTTTCAATTCTATCTCTAAATACTTGTGCATCGCCGTAAACACTGATGGTTTTATAAGGCACCGACATCACATTAGACCATTGATTGCGATAATGGGCGCTAATTCTAAAATCTGCATCCGGTATAAATCCTGTATTTGCCGGATTTGTAGTTAATGGCGCATTAAAAAATTGAGAAAAATGAAGATCCTGCGCAACAATATCTGCTGCACAGCAAGCTACAACTGTTATCGAAAAAATTATATGTTTTAGCGCCTTCATCCTTCTTAACTTCAAATTTTATGTTGATACTATTGCTGAAACGGTTTATCTCAACAAAGTTATATCGCCAGTTTTCTTCAATTTTTTGCCGTCAGAGAATTCTACATCCAATGTATACGTATACACATCTAATGGTTGTAATACCCCTTTAAAAGTACCATCCCATCCTTGTTTTCGATCGGTAGTGGTAAATACCAATTGCCCCCATCTGTTATAGATATTCCAATTTAATCGAGTAATACCAAAACCTACAACTTTTACTACAGCATTTTCTCCAAATCGGCCCGGTGTAAATGCATTGGGCACATCAAGTAATGGTAACACTAACGCTGGAACTGGTCGGCAAAACGTATCCACGCAACCCGCAACATTGATGGCTTGTAAACATACATTATATATGCCTGTTGCGTTAAAAAGATGGCGAGGATTAACTACTGTAGAAAAATCGCCATCGCCAAAATCCCAAATATAACTTGTTGCGCCAACAGAATTATTGGTAAATAAAACCGGTCTGTTTTCTTCTGCAGGATCGGGTGTAAAACCAAAATTTGCTGAAGGAATTCCAAATACAGTTATAGGGAAAGTTGTTGTATCTCGTTTGTTACAGGTAGTTGTATCTATGGCAATTAGGGTAACGATATACGTTCCGGTGTTGGGATATAAATGGGTTGGATTAACCAATGTTGAAGTGGGAGATCCATCGCCAAAATCCCAAATAAAATCTAATCCGCCTAATGATGTATTATCAAAGCGTGCAGTATAAGGTACGCAACCTTTATCGGGCGTAGATATTTCTGCCTGAACATTGGTGGCTAAACGAATAGTATTCACAGCACTATCGGGCGCATTGCAAAATGTTGTATCATCAACCACCATAGAAACTCGATACGTTCCCGGAGCTGCATAAGTATGCGTAACAGGGCCAAAACTGGTTCTAATCTTTGCCGAATTATCGCCAAAATCCCATACAAAAGTATTGGGTTTAAATATTGGGATAGCAGCGGTGGTTGTATTGGTAAATTCAAAAGTTAAACTTTGACAACCGCCGGTTTTTACAGCAGTGAAATTTGGACGAACATCATTATTACCCACTTTTACTCGAGCATATGCCGTATCTGAGATATTACATTTAGAAGAATCGATAGCAATTAAACGCACCAAAAATGTTCCTACAGTATTGAAGGTATGATTAATGGATGCTCCAATTTGTGTTACATCAGGCGTACCATCTCCAAAACTCCAGATATATCTTTTCCCTTGTCCTAGTGTATCGGTAAAATTCACGGTTAAAGGAACACAACCAATGGTATCAATATTTCCATTGATGGTGGCTTTAATACTTGCGCCGATGCCTCCAAAATTCATTTCAATTTTTACCATTGCTTGGTTACAAGCTAATGAGCCATTTACAGGTGCCCATACACCGGGTGTTGTTGGAAAACGAATTTGCGGTTGTCCTCTTCCACCACAGTTGGCACAAATAGCTTGATAGATGATTCCGTTGGCATCAAAACGACTTGTTCCTCCATCTACGTGATCATCAAAACCACCACTTTGTCCGAAGAAAGTTCCAAAGAGCTGACTCACCGCATCTTTCTCTAAAACAAAAAAGTAAAAATCATTGCCATCGGTTGATGTTTGAATACCATTGGGAACCGGTAACCCTTGAGTACCTGCGCATGGATAGCCTCTATCGTTATTAAATTTTCCACCCCAACCAGAAACGTAAACATTTTGACAACGATCTACTAAAAAAGCTGTTGGCGAAATATTGGGGGCAGATGAATTGGTACCAAACATAGTGGTGTATACATATGCCGATAAATCGGGTTGTAGTTTACCAATAAATTGCTTACCTCCGGAACTGCTGTAGGCTGCGTTGAAGGAGGTCCAACTGCCGGTAGTAGTTCCCATGATATAAGGGAAACCAAATTTATCGAACTGTATGCCATATACTAAATCATTACCTGTAGATGTAGCTTGAGAATTATTGGTTCCGATATAAGTGGTTTTAATGATGTTAGAAGTATTTGGATTTATCATTACAACAAAACCATCTGTTTCGCCACCTTTATAGCCGGGTTGTAAAACACCATTTTTATCGCCGGGTAAATTTAAACTGGTTGTTCCTCCTGCTACATACAATAATCCGGTAAGCGGATTAATGGCCAACACAAAACAAGCATCACTTCCTGTACCTCCAAAATAGGTACTCATGTTTACCGCACTAAGCGTTGGAGATAGTTTTAAAATTACGCCATCTTGTTGTCCGCCTCCATTAGTTGTTTGTTGTGCCAATGGATTCGTCAATGGGAAATTATCAGAACGTGTACAAGAAGCTACATATATATTGTTTGCTCCATCTAGAATGACTTCACTGCGTGCATCATCGCCATAATTTCTTCGGGTTTCGATAGCACCATTGTTGCCATTTAATGGAATATATTTTGGAGTGATGTTAACGCCATCATTTTCAGTACCCCCTATTTGAATGGAACCAATAATATCTGTACCCCCGGCATTAAATTTTGTAACTACAATATCGTATTGTCCACCTCCGCCAATAATAGCAGTGTTAGGAGCTCGTTTAGGATAATTCCCCGAATTGGTACGTCCGGCTACCACCAAATTACCTTGCGGATCGCAAACCATACTATGGGGTTGCTCATTTACATTACCGCCTAAATAAGTTGCATAAATTCTATTGGCGCCATTAGCCGATAATTTCATTATGGCAATATCGTAAGGGCCATTTCCATCTTCATCTACACCTCCATTGAATACACTATTAAAGGCACCAACACTAACCGGAAATCCACCTCTAAATGCTATACCTCCACCAAAGAAAGCGCCATCAGGCCCTGGTGTTGCTGTATAGCCCCAATTGTCTTGTGTGCTTCCGGTGAAAGAACAAAAAATCAATGTAGGATCAATAACAATGGTACTTCCCGGTTGTGGCTCATCTACATCAAAACGAACTGTATTGCCTTTTACTTTGTATGCACAATTGATGGTTTTGCGTTTGCCTTGGTATACTTCGTAAGTGTATGGATAGAGTTCTTTAAATGTTCCTATTGAAGTAGGGATAAGTAATTCTTTATCTTTTACAGCAAGCTTTTCAACGCCTTCATATTGTAATACAATATCTTTTACATTACCACCCGGATGTACAATAAAATCGTACTTCAAAGTACCCCCATCGGAGTAATATCGAATATCAATATTGGAATAAATATTTTTATAGGTAACGGCTTGGTATAAACGACAACCGCCTTTCCATTTTGAAGGATCATTGCCTATGAAATAATTTTGGTATGTGGCAATCATCTTCTCGGGTTCTTTATTGCCCAAATTAGATCCACCTAAAAAGTTTACGCGGTATACATGCGATTTTAAATTAAAATTTCCGCCGGCAGATTGTAGAGCGGCTTTTGATGCAGTAGCTTCA
>JBMOEQ010000098.1:0-10605 GCA_049314655.1 Ferruginibacter sp.
TTTAAAAAAAATGTTAGAATTAAAATACGGGTTGGTTGATGATATTTAAAGCTCCAAGTATAGCTAATAATCTTGAATAGTCATTAGTAGTTGCTGAACCTGTTTTTCTAACATTACCATCCATGTTAAAATCTTCTCTATTATAAACTCCGGTTGGACCAGGAGCTGCAACAGAACCTGCAGATACTAAGAAGATAGAGTAGTCATTTGTTCCGGCAGAACCAGTTTTTCTTGTTGCTCTATCTGAGTTAGCATTACCGCCATATAAACCAAATATGCCTGTAGTAAGTGTAGCTAAAGCAGGGTTGGTAATACCTGTGCTATACATTCCGGCTAAGTCGTTTGTAGTATTAAAAGCAGTAGCTGTTGTTTTTGCCAAAGCTAAAGATGCATTAGAACGAACACCAAGGTGGTTTCTATGCCTTACAGAAACAAAATAGTTTCCTGCTGCATTACCTGCAAAACTTAATGGGCTAACACCGTCTGTATCTACAACATCTCCATCGCGTTGTAATAATGCAGAACGAGTTGAAATGATTGCACCATCGCTGGTTTGGTGTAATTGTAAGAATACCCAATCCGTAATGGCATCATTATTACTTGTTGCACCAGAACCTACAATAGCTGCTGTACTAGTTTCTCCACCACCACTTCCAAGATGTGTGAAATTGCTCATGCCAGTATAAGGTTCGGTAGTTGGAATTCTATTTCCTGTTCTTAATCCTTCACTCATTACACCGGTACCTGTATTATAGTTGCCTTGTAAAAATACTTTAGCCGCAACAAGTAATGGAGAAAGAACTGGTCTTCTACCTACAGCAAATGCACCTACAGTAGTAATACCTGAACGAGTAATAGTATAAGGGTTAGTGCCTGATGCAGCACCTGTTTGACTGTTTAATAAATCCCAACCAACACTAGGTGCTGGAGTTGTTAGATAGTTAGATAAACCAATGCCGGTTCCTGCTAGTCTATTTAAACCAGGTAATTCGTCTGCAGCATCCCAAGTTGCAGTAACACTTAAATTACTACCACCGGCAACGTCTTCAGATAAATCCCAACTTGCATCAACAACTTCTTTAGAAATTGCTGAACCGGTTGTTCCAGTTGTAAAAGCATTGGCTAAAACTCTTACACCAATAGCATCACTAGTTCCAGCATTAGAAATAGTAACAGGATTGTAAGTTGTAGTAGAATTACCAACAGGATAAACAAATGCAGATGCCGCCAAACCTTCTTTTACTAATCGGCCGGTACCATTTGTAACTATATATTTATTATTGCCTGGTCCAGTAAAAGTAGCAGCACTTGCCATTCTAAGATTAAAATTACCTAATTGTACTTCTCCATTGGTAAAAAGTAAATTTGTACCTATTCTTGCATTGCCTGTTAATGTAGTATTGGCGGTGTTATCAATCTCTAAATTTGGAATTGTAAAACCATTCATGTTTACATTTTGGTTTGCAGTTCCTTTTAAGATTATTTTACCCGTACCTTGAATGTCAACATTACTTGTTACATCTCCCTGAACAGTTACTGTTCCTGTACCTTGAATGAAAAACTGTGCATTGTCAATGAACAACTGAGCAGAAGCAAAGTTGAACATACAAACAGCAAAAGCCAACAACGGCAAGTGTAATTTTTTAAGCTTCATGGAGCAAAAGTTTATATGTATTAATAAATGACTAATTGATTGATGTGTTAAAACTACACATTTATTCCATTTTTGTAAAAAAAAATTAACGAAACGTCACTTTTCTTTAGTAAAAGGTAATAAATAACATTTAAGTGAAAGTAAAGGTAATTATAAACTTGGCAAAACAAATACCTCAAAAGGAGGATTTTTTTTTATAAAATTAATATTCCAATGATTTAAAATCAATTTTTAAAAATCAGTTCGATTAACCGAATTTTGCCTCTCTACTAAACTTTAAAAATGGTTATAGAAATAAAAGTGCCCTCAGTTGGCGAAAGTATCAATGAAGTAACTTTAGTTAAATGGTTGAAAACCAATGGCTCATGGGTTAATCGTGATGAAGTCATTGCAGAATTGGAAAGCGAAAAAGCTACTTTCGAAATCAATGCCGAACAAGCAGGGATACTTCAAACAGTTGCTCAAGAAGGCGATACCTTGCAAATTGGCGACCTCGCTTGTTCTATTGATACGGCAGCAACACCTCCTGTTCAACAAGAAA
The DNA here is from genome assembly GCA_049314655.1 of Ferruginibacter sp. Lineage (GTDB taxonomy): Bacteria > Bacteroidota > Bacteroidia > Chitinophagales > Chitinophagaceae > Ferruginibacter. The sequence goes on from JBMOEQ010000098.1 coordinate 2,196, forward strand.
TTCCTCAAAAACAAGCAGAAAACCTTACTTCTGTTACTGCAACTGCTCCATTGCCGGCTTCTACAGATATTAAAGCCACACCAGTTGCTGCAGCTATTATAGCGGATAAAAAAGTTAATCCTGCTGATGTAGTGGCATCCGGTAGCAATGGACGAATTTTTAAACAAGATGTACTAGATATATTAAATAATCCTGGCATAAAGGCTGGTACAGAAATAAATATTCGCGATCAACGGGTAGAAAAGATGAGCAATCTACGCAAAACCGTTAGTCGCAGATTGGTAGAAGCAAAAAATACTACCGCAATGCTCACCACTTTTAATGAAGTGGATATGAGTGCAATCATGGAAATTAGGGCTAAAAATAAAGACAAGTTCAAAGAAATACATGGGGTTAATTTAGGCTTCATGAGCTTTTTCACCAAAGCTTGTTGTTATGCTTTGCAAGAATGGCCTGCCGTGAATGCAAAAATTGATGCTGAATCCATTGTTTACCACGAGTATTGCGACATTTCCATTGCGGTTTCTGCACCAAAGGGTTTAGTGGTTCCGGTAATAAGAAATGCCGAAAGTTTAAGTATGGCCGAAATTGAATCTAAAGTGGTTGAATTAGCCGGTAAAGCAAGAGAAAACAAATTAACAATAGAAGAAATGAGTGGGGGTACTTTTACCATTACTAATGGTGGCATTTTTGGTTCTTTGTTAAGTACACCCATTATTAATATTCCTCAAAGTGCCATTTTAGGAATGCATAAAATTCAAGATCGCCCAATTGCCATCAATGGACAAGTTGTGATACGTCCAATGATGAATGTAGCATTGAGTTACGACCATCGAATTATAGATGGCAGAGAGTCTGTTAGTTTTTTAGTACGCGTTAAAGAATTGCTCGAAAATCCTGCACAATTATTGTTTGGGAAAGATCCGGTAAAAGCATTGTTGCAATTGTAAATCATTTTAACCCTTAAGGATACCCGCGTTTAAAACGGATATCTCCGTTATGAGCAGGTACCATTCATATATCAATACAGCCGTGCAACTTTTGCTTTCTTATAAAGGAGAAGCACCCTTTGCTATTACGCTTAAAAATTATTTTGCGCAACATAAAAAATACGGTTCACGCGATAGGAGAGAAATTGCAACTTTATGTTATCAATATTTTAGGATTGCGGTAGTGGTTCCTCAAAAAGTTAATGCCGAAATATTAGTTGCAGCGCAATTTTTATTATCAAACATCGCAACGCCATTATTGCTCGATATCAAGCCTGAGTGGAAAGATAGTTGTGCATTGCCGTTAGAAGAAAAAATAATCCTTAGTGGCTTACATTTCGATACCCATGCGTTGTTTCCATTAAAAGACCATTTATCTCCAGCTGTTGATCAATCAGCATTTGCAAATGCGTTGTTACAACAACCGGGTTTGTTTGTACGTATTCGCCCCAATTATCAAAAACAAGTTATTCAAGTATTGAACAATAATACTATTGCAAATACACTTGTAGCACCTGATGTACTGCTATTGAATCAAGGTACACCTGTACAAACATTATTTACGCCAGATAAGGAAGTTGTAATACAAGATTTAAACTCTTCAAAAGTGTTGAATACTTTTTTGACTTTTTTCAATACTTGGAAAATGCAACCCAACAATAGTGGAAAAATTTCGGTTTGGGATTGTTGTGCAGCCAGTGGTGGTAAATCTATTTTACTGCACGACAAAATTGAAGCCTCATCTTTAAGACTAGCGGTTTCGGATGTTCGCGAATCAATTCTTAAAAATTTAAGTCAACGGTTTAAAACTGCCGGTATTCAAAACTATCGAAGTTTTGTGGCTGATTTGGCTGCAGATTCCTATCGGCCAACACAAGATGAATACGATATTGTAATCTGTGATGCACCTTGCACGGGAAGTGGAACATGGAACAGAACGCCCGAACAAATACCTTACGCAACTGAAGCTGCAATAAAAAAGTATGCACAAATACAAAGGAAGATTGCCGTAAATGCAGTAAGAAGTTTAAGATTTAATGGAATATTTATCTACATCACTTGCTCTGTTTTCAAAGAAGAAAATGAAGCAACAGTAGATTATTTACAAGCACAAGGGATGTTAGAATTGGTTCAACAAGAAATATTACCCGGTTACAATAACCAAGCAGATTCTATGTTTACCGCTTTATTTGTAAAAAAGTTGAATGCTGTAAATAAATAATTACAAGCTCATCATCTCTTTAAATTTCACTGCTTGTCTTCTGCTTACTTCTACTTTATCGCCCCCTTGCAATTCTAATAAAAGTCCGCCATTAAAATAAGGCTCAATTTTATCAATCATACGTAGGTTAACAATATGCTTTCTGTTGGCCCGGAAGAATGTTTTTTCATCTAATCTTTCTTCTAAAGCATTGAGCGATTTTAATATTAGCGGTTTATTACCTGCAAAGAAAACTTTTGCATAATTGCCTACACTTTCAAACAAACGTACTTCGGCCAATTTTACAAACCAACAACGTTCGCCATCTTTTACAAATACTTGATCATTTTCAGTTAATGTACCTCTTAAAGCACCCAATTGTGCAGCCGCTTCTTTTTCGTCGGCTTGTTGAAGCTTCTGTAAAGCATCGGTTAATCTCTTGGGTTCAATGGGTTTCATTAAGTAATCCAATGCATTTACTTCAAAAGCTTTTAACGCATATTCGTCGTAAGCAGTAGTAAAAATTACATGTGGGGCACGATCTAATTCGGTTAATAAATCAAAGCCGGTTTTGCCGGGCATTTGAATATCTAAGAAAATTAAATCCGGATTATGGGCTTCAATTTTTTCAATTCCTTCTTCTGCGTTGGATGCTTCATCAATTACTTCAATTTCAGGAAAATCTAGCAACAGTTTTTTTAATTCATTTCTTGCTAATCTTTCATCGTCAATAATAATGGCTCTTTGCATGGCTTAAAATTTTAAAAACTAGAAATGTACCGGCATGATTACTTTAGATTCAACGATGTCGGTATTGATATTTTGAATGGTAAAAATAGCTTTACCTTGATATAATAATTTTAATCGGTCTTTGGTACTGCTCACTCCAAATCCATCTTCATTTACATAACCGTTTAATTGTCCTGTATTTTGAACCACTAATTCATGATGGTCATTTACAAAATCTGATATTACACGAATCATTCCACCATGCAGATTTTTGCTGATACCATGTTTGATGGCATTTTCAACTAAGGTTTGCAACATCATTGGTGGAACCGGTTGTTGCAAAGTATCTTCATCAATTTCCATCTCTATATGGAGGCGCTCTTCTAAACGCATTTTTTCTAAAGCCAAATAATCTTTTACAATATTGAGTTCTCTCTCTAATGGAACAGTTTCCATCTTTTCGGCTTGCATGCTCGATCTTAAAATATTGCTCAATTCTGTAATGGCAGTTCTGGCACGTTGTGGATTTTCATCTACCAATGCACGGATACTGTTCAACGAATTGAAAATAAAATGCGGATTGATATGCGATTTAATGGTTTTTAATTCAAGCTCTTTTACAAGCGATTGAAGTTTTAAAGTATCTACTTGTTGTTTTCGGTTACGATCAATATAATGATAGAGATAGTAAATTAAATTCCAAATAAAGAGGATAAAGAAATTGCTGATTGCGGTTCTAATAATTTCATTGAGCAAAGAAATTTTAGGAGATAGGGTATCTCTTAAGTTGAGAATTTTTTCTAATCCTACATCTGCACAAGCATATAAAACAGAAAATAATAAGGTAATACCAATAAAAGATATAATTTGACCTTGTAATGATTTTTCTAAAAGATTATATTTAATAATCACTTTACGCATTAAATGCGATACCAAAATCCCAATCAAAACACTTAAGAAAATGATCAAGAAAAAGTGGTCTACTTTGCGTACAGAAAGGGTAATATAAAAGAAGGCCGAAATAAACATGTTGGCTCCCCAACCACCCAATTGGCACATCCAATATGTTGAAAGTTTTTTAAACATCGTTTACAAACTTACGAAATCAACATTTTAACTGAAATCTTAAGAAGTATTAGTGGCGAAATGTAGGTTTGAGAGGCGTATATACTTGTTAATTCAAAATTAATTGGCAGTTAGTACTTAATTTTAGGGCAATTTTATTTATTTGTAACCAGATTTGCCTTTTTCTACTTTAACCTAAAAATACATTTATGTCTTCCAATCATGCTGATCATGCTGCTACAAAGAAAACTGTAAGCGGAACCGGATTAAACTTAATTATTCCTGCATTAATTTTCTTAGGATTAATTGGGGTACTGTGTTATTATGCAGGCAATAGTAAAAAGTCCGAAGCTCATCCCAAAGCACCTGTTGTTGAGCATCATGCTTAAAAAAATTGAAAACCCTTTATTTATAGAGGGTTTTTTATGAATTCCTAAAGGGCACTTTCAATAACTATTTTTGAGCGTTAGGTATTGGCGCCTAATGTGCACGCTTATTTTGTTATTTTTACGGTATGGCAAATCCAAATCTCAATTCCGATAAGTCGGCACTTTCTGCTTCGGATAAAGAATTTGAAAATAATATTCGTCCGAGTGAAATGGATGATTTTACCGGGCAACCTCAGGCCATCGAAAACCTGCGGATATTTATCAAAGCAGCTAAGATAAGGGGCGAGGCACTTGATCATATTTTATTTCATGGTCCTCCCGGCTTGGGAAAAACTACTTTAAGTAGAATTGTTGCTAATGAATTAGGGGTGCAAATCAAAGAAACCAGCGGCCCAGTAATTGAAAAGCCGGGTGATTTAGCGGGTTTACTCACCAATTTAGAAGCCAATGATGTTTTATTCATCGACGAAATACATCGTTTAAGTAATGTGGTGGAAGAGTATTTATATGCCGCCATGGAAGATTATCGAATAGATATCATGATTGATAGCGGCCCCAATGCAAGAAGTGTTCAAATAAACCTCAATCCTTTTACTTTAATTGGCGCTACTACCAGAAGTGGCTTATTAACAGCGCCTTTATTATCGAGGTTTGGCATCAAATCGAGGTTAGAATATTATCCGGCAGAAACGTTACGGAAGATTCTCCTTCGTTCTGCATCCATATTAAAAGCACCTATTGATGAGGCTGCTGCTGCAGAAATTGCGCGCAGAAGTAGAGGTACACCACGTATTGCCAATGGGCTTTTACGTAGGGTGAGAGATTTTGCACAGGTATTGAATGATGGAACCATTGATTTTGGGATAACCCAACATGCACTCAAAGCTTTAAATGTAGATGAGCATGGCTTAGATGATATGGACAACCGAATACTTAATGCTATTATAGATAAATTTAAAGGGGGGCCTGTGGGCATTACTACCATTGCAACAGCTGTTGGGGAAGAAGCGGGCACTTTGGAGGAAGTATATGAACCTTTTTTAATTCAAGAAGGTTTTTTACAACGTACAGCAAGAGGAAGAGAAGCTACTGCCAAAGCCTATCAACATTTAGGGAAGATATTTAATAGGGGTAGCGATCAAACACTGTTTTCTTAGTTTTTTTTAATGTAACTTTTGTTACGCAATTAGAAATCTTCTATCGGCAACTTTGTGTTTTGTAAAAATATGTCATGGAAATATTAGGCTATGTGTTGGCAGCAATTGTGGGTGTTTCGCTTGGGTTAATAGGAAGCGGAGGGTCTATATTAACCGTGCCTATTTTAGTTTATATAATGGGTATCAATCCTGTTGATGCTACTGCATATTCTTTATTTATTGTTGGCATTACTGCCCTAGTTGGTGGTATAAAACGTGCTTTGGTGCAAAAAGTAGATATAAAAGCAATTGTTGTTTTTGCAATTCCTTCTATAGCTGTAGTGTACATTACACGTTTCTGGATTATGCCATTTATACCCGATCATTTACTATATATTGGTCACTTTGAACTTACTAAATCTATAGCCCTATTATTGCTGTTCGCCATCGTAATGATTTTTGCATCGGTAAGTATGATTCGTCCATTTAAAGAAACCATTTCTGTGAATAATTCTGCTGATTATAATTATCCTTTGATATTAATTCAAGGCGCATTGGTAGGTTTGTTAACCGGTTTGGTAGGTGCAGGAGGTGGTTTTTTAATTATTCCTGCATTGGTACTGCTTACAAAAATGCCCATGAAAGAAGCTGTAGGTTCTTCTTTATTTATTGTTGCTTCTAATGCGCTAATTGGTTTTGGGGTTGATGTAGTTCAAGGGCAACATTTAGATTGGACTTTATTATTAGGATTTACATTTGCGGCAATTGTAGGCATTTTTATAGGAGTTTTTTTATCCAAAAAAATTGCCAGTTCAAAATTGAAAACAGCTTTTGGTTGGTTTGTATTGGCAATGGGCATTTATATTTTGTATAAAGAAATGATTTTGCCCAGCTTAAATACACATTAACCCCTTTCCTCCTAATGTATTGCTTACACTTGGGTATTTTTTGCTTTCAGCAGGATGTAGTAATTTAACCTTGTAAAATAGTACATATGGAATCGCTTAAAATTTTATTGCCGACCGACTTTTCAAAAGAAGCCCAATTTGCTTATGCAATGGCCAATAAGTTGAAAGAAAAAATTGCGGTTGATATTCACTTTTTACATGTATTACAAGTGCCCGATACGGTTAGTATTAATGAATGGGGTACAATTGAAACTTGCGGCGAAATTGATATTGCTTATCTGCAACAACAAAAAGATCATGCAGAAAAACAATTGCTACAATTAATTCCTGCTACTGATAATGAAAACTATCATGCGCATTTAGAACTTGGGCAGTTAACCACCAAAATTTTACAATTTTCCGAAATACATCAAATCGATATTATTGTAATGGGAACCAAAGGTGCTACAGGTTTAAAAGAGTTGTTATCGGGCACCGAAACACAACATATTGCACGCTATTCAAAAATTCCTTTGCTTTCTGTAATGTGCGATAGATCTACTTTAGCAATCAATGAAATTTTATTGGCATACGATTTTGGTTTTCCACAAAAAGAGCAGTTGAACGTGTTGCATCGCATTGCAAGTGCATTTAATGCCCGAATAAATTTATTGCATATTGCAGCATTGCATCAAAAGGTAGATGCCGCATTGATTACTCAACATATGCACACCTTTGCCGCTCTCAATGGGTTTGAAAATTATGCTTGTCATTTTTTACAAGATACCGACATTGAAAATGGAGTAGTTCATTTCAATCAAATGCATGATATGAATATGATTGCCATAGGCACAAAAGGCAAAGGTGGATTGCTGCATAAAAGTGCCATGGAAAAATTGGTACAACATTTACAAAAACCTATTTTATCATTTCATTTAATCGATTAATTTTTTGGGTATGATTGATTTCATTCAACAACCGTGGCCTTGGTATGTTTCGGGTATAATCATTGCTGCGGTGATGTTTTTACTGCTTTATTTTGGAAAAACGTTTGGCTTCTCTTCTAACCTGCGTACCATTTGCAGTATGTCTGGCGCCGGTAAATATGTGCCATTTTTTAAATTCAATTGGCGCACCCAACAATGGAATTTAATTTTTTTAGTAGGGGCTGCTTTAGGAGGCTGTATTGCCCGTTTATTTTTAACTTCCGATGCACCTTTGCAAATTTCAGCTGCTACAGTAAAAGATTTAAGTGAATTAGGCTTTTCAGCACCAGCAAGTTTACAACCTGCCGAATTGTTTAGTTGGGAGGCGGTTTTTACAATCAAAGGATTTTTGATGATGGCCATAGGAGGGTTACTTATTGGCTTTGGAACTCGCTATGCAGGTGGTTGTACATCGGGACATGCCATTACAGGGTTATCCAATTTGCAACTGCCTTCATTATTTGCAGTGATTGGTTTTTTTATTGGAGGATTATTGATGACACATTTTATTTTCCCATTAATTTTTTAATCCGATGAAGTATTTTAAATTTTTAATAATCGGCATTTTGTTTGGCATTGTGATGGTTAAATCCGAAGCCATTTCTTGGTATAGAATTCAAGAGATGTTTCGTTTTCAATCTTTCCATATGTACGGCATAATAGGTACAGCAGTGGTGTTGGGTGTAATCGGTGTAACTATCATGAAAAAATTTAAGATGCGAACCGATACCGGCGATCCTATACTTTTTTTGCCTAAAGAAAAAGGGTTTGTTCGATATATAGTAGGCGGTACTTTATTTGGTTTGGGATGGGCATTAACCGGTGCTTGTCCGGGCCCCATCATTGTTAATATTGGATATGGTTTTTTTGCTATGGCTATAGTTTTTGTGTTTGCGTTGTTGGGCACATTTCTCTACGGATTGGTGAAGGAAAAATTACCATAAGTATTTAAACAAAAAGGCTGCAACGTAATGTTACAGCCTTTTTAATAAGGTTAATCGTTAGCAACTAAGCAGCCACTAATCTAA
>JBMOEQ010000099.1:0-10604 GCA_049314655.1 Ferruginibacter sp.
CTATTTAAACAGAATATTTCACATGAAAGAACAATGCTTTTTCAATATGAAAAAATTACTTTGCTCCCTTTTATTGCTATTGACATTTGCTGCAAAGGCACAATTGAACAATAGTTGGATTGATTATAGTAAAACCTATTATAAGTTTAAGGTAGGGAAAACGGGATTATACCGTATTAATCAATCTACTTTATCTGCTGCCGGATTAGGAACTGTTCCTGCTGAGCAGTTTCAATTGTGGAGAAACGGTGAGCAGATTCGAATTTTTACATCTGCTGCATCCGGTGTTTTTACCGGTTCGGATTTTATCGAATTTTGGGGCAAGATGAATGATGGTGTTGCCGATAAAAATTTATATCGTGTACAAGATTATCAATTGTGCGATAGCTTTAGTTTACATACCGATACCTCAACTTATTTTCTAACTGCCAATCCTTTAGGAGGAAATTTAAGGTATACCAGCAGTATCAATAACGTTGCAGGCAATGTACTTCCTGAAGAGCCTTATTTTATGCGTACTGTAAATTCGGCGTATAAAAAGCAATACAATCGTGGTTATGCAGCAATTGTAGGCGAGTATGTGTATTCATCATCTTATGATATGGGTGAAGGTTGGGCAAGCGATGATGCGGTGCCTTGTTGCGATTTAACCAAAGAGTTTACAGGATTAAATGTTTATACTGCCGGTCCGGCCAATAGTGTTTCACTTTACATTTCAGCTTTTGGAAACGCATTATACACCCGTAACCTTCGCGTAAAAATATTCAATACAACAATCATTAATGATCCAATGAACTATTTTGCAATTGTTAAAAAGCGGGTTGATAATATTCCGCTTTCTACTTTGCAAAGTCCCGATTATGTGCCCATTTATATGAATGGAACCGGTACCGATAATAGAGATAGAGTTGTTATTGGTGAAATGTGGTTGCGTTATCCAGCAAGGTTTAATTTCAATAACGAACGTAACTTTTCTTTCGAATTACCTGCCGCTGCATCTGGTAATTATTTAGTAATCGACAATTTTAATACAGGTAGTACTGCACCAATTTTATACAGTGTAAATGATGGCAAACGTTATGTTGGTGATATTAGTGTTGCCGGTAAAGTACGTTTTGCGCTGCCCGCCTCTGCCGATGTTGCTCGTAAATTTATTTTAGTTAATCAAGAAGCAGTGAATTATTCAACTGTAAATACATTAACAGCTAAATCTTTTTTCAATTTCAGTACGGCTAGTAATCAAGGCGATTATCTTATTATTTCACATCCTAATTTATATAATGATGGAAATAACAACAACTATGTTGAGCAGTATCGCCAATATCGTGCTTCTGCAGCCGGTGGTAGTTTCAATGCCAAAATCATTCCTATTGATGAGTTGAACGATCAATTTGCATTTGGTATTAAAAAGCACCCTGCAGCCATTAGAGATTTTACACGTTTTGCTGATCAAAATTTTGTTACTAAACCTAAATATATTTTCATCATAGGAAGAGGAATGAGCTCGCTCGAGTTTAGAGTAAATGAAGCGCATCCTGCAACCGATCAAATCGATTTGGTACAAACATTTGGTTGGCCGGCATCGGATAATTTATTGGTTTGCCAGCCCGGACAAAATGTACCCATCACACCCATTGGTAGAATTTCTGTTGTAAATGGCGGAGAGATAAAAAAATATCTTGATAAAGTAAAACAATACGAATTAGCACAATCTTCAACTTCGCAAACCATCATCAATAAAGCATGGATGAAAAATGCCATCCATGTTGTAGGTGGTAAAGATAGTTTAGAAGATGCTTTATTTAGTACCTATTTAAATGGGTATAAAACCATTTTAGAAGATACTTCCTATGGTGGCAGAGTAGAAACATTTAAAAAAGCAACTACTGCTGCAGTAGAACAAGCGAATGGAGAGCGCATTCAAGATTTAATGAATAATGGAATAGGATTTATTGGATATTTTGGGCACTCCTCTGCAAATACATTGGCCTTTAATTTAAGTAGTCCCGAAATTTATTCCAATGCAGGTAAATATCCATTCTTTAATGTGAGTGGATGTAGTGCTGGTAATTTTTACATCTTCGATCCTACACGGCTTACCGGAAACCTAACACTTACAGAAAAGTATGTGCTTGCCGAACAACGCGGTAGTATTGGATTTTTGGCCAGCACGCATTTGGGTATTCCGCCATTCTTGAACTTTTATAATACACAATTGTACAATGCCATTTCTAAAACGATGTATGGCAATAGTATCGGCAATCAAATTAAAAACGTAATGCAAACGTTGGGCGGTAATCCTCAAACCCTCGATTATTACACCCGTATACATTTAGAAGAAGTTACTTTACATGGCGATCCTGCTTTAAAAATCAATGCATTTGCGTTGCCCGATTATGCAGTAGAAGATCAATCGGTGCGCATTTCTCCTTCAATCATTTCTGTAGCCGATAACAATTTTAATGTAAAAGTTAAAATGAACAATATCGGTAAAGCTGTTGGCGATTCTATTAGAGTAATTATTAAACGAACATTGCCTTCTAATGCTATTCAAGTATTATATAATGAACTTATTCCTTCTATAAAATATGCCGATTCATTAGAGCTTATTGTGTCAATTAATCCATTAACAGATAAAGGATTGAATAAACTTACCGTAACGCTGGATGCAGATTTTCGTCAATCCGAATTATCCGAAAATAATAATGAAATTGTAAAAGAGTTTTTCATTTTTGAAGACGAAATTCGTCCGGTATATCCTTACAATTATTCCATAGTAAATCAACAAAATATTGTTTACTCTGCCAGTACTGCCAATCCGTTAAGCGGACAACGACAATACTTAATGGAAGTAGATACAACAGAGTTATTTAATTCGGCATTTAAAAAACAATATACTGCAAGTGGTTTAGGTGGATTAATTCAATTCACCCCTTCTAATCTAACGTTTACGGATAGCACGGTTTATTATTGGAGAACATCTATTGTTCCATTAAATAATGGCACACCTATTTGGAATTCATTTTCTTTTGTGTACTTAGCGAACAGTAGTTCTGGCTTTAATCAATCGCATTATTATCAACATAAGAAAAGTAGTTTCAGTAATACGATTAGTTTAGATAATGATCGTGTTATGCGATTTAAGGAATTGCCCCAAAGTATATTGATAAGAACAGGTTTGTATCCTTATATCAGTTATGATAGAATTAATGTAAATCTCGATTTTGATCAATTAGAATACTATGGTTGTAAATACGAATCCTTACAATTCTTAGTGTACGATACTGCAACACTATTGCCATGGAAGAATTTTAATACTGCTGGTTCAGGCAGATATGGCAGTTGGCCGGTTTGTGATGTGTACCCCGGTGGATATCGTTATATTTTCGAATTCCCGTATAGTAGTCCGGCTTACCGTAAAAAAGCGATGGACTTTATGGATAGCATTCCCGATGGTATGTATGTATCGGTAACCAATTTAGGTTGGACGAACAATACTTCATTCATTAGCGATTGGCAAGCCGATCAAGGATCGTTAGGCGCAGGCAATTCTTTATACCATAAATTAAAGGCAGCCGGTTTTTCTAAAATTGATAGTTTCACTCGAAACCTTCCGTTTATATTCTTCTATCGAAAAAATAGAAATGGCACATTTACGCCTGTACAAAAAATGGGCGATAGGGAAGATGCTCAGGTGGAAGAAAGTATTGCATTATTATCAAAGTATAAATCAGGTACCATTGAATCGCCAGCTTATGGCCCAGCACGTAATTGGTATTCTTTACATTGGCGTGGCAATAGTGTAGAAGCAAATCCTACAGATACTGTTTCAATTCAAGTTTATGGCATTAGAAGCAATGGCAATAGCGATTTGTTGGCTACTGTTCATCCGGCTCAGGATACTTCCCTTGCTTTTATTAATGCCAATACATATCCATATGTGAAATTAAAAATGTTGAACACAGATCCAATCTTTGCAACACCAAATCAATTGCGTTATTGGAGAATCAATGCAGATTATATGCCCGAAGGCGCCATTGCACCAAACATTTCCTTTAATATGAAGGATTCTGTTGACCAAGGCGAACCTATTAATTTTACTGTTGCATTTAAAAATATTAGTCCGGTTGCTTTTGATAGCTTAAGGGTGAAATTTGAAGTTACCGATCGAAATAACAATAGAGTGGTTATTCCAATTCCAAAGAAAAAACCATTGATTTCGGGCGATACAATTTTAGTAAGTGCAACAATTGATACTCGATATCTTCCTGGAATAAATACTTTATATGTGATGGTTAATCCAGATAACGATCAACCAGAACAATACTTGTATAATAATTTCATTTATAAAGATTTTAAGGTAGGAGAAGATAAATACAATCCATTGTTGGATGTAACCTTTGATGGTGTACATATTTTAAACAGAGATATTGTTTCTTCTAAGCCGGGCATTTTAGTGAAATTAAAAGACGAAAGCCGATTTATGGCATTGGCAGATACGGCTCTATTAAAAGTTCAAGTGCGTTTCCCTGATGGTAATTTGCGTAACTATTTCTTCGGAGATAGTATGCGTTTTACGCCTGCTAATTTAAGCGCCGGAGAAAATACAGCTTCTATCGATTTTCTTCCAAGTTTCCCCGATGATGGAGAATACGAACTCATTGTTTCTGGTAAAGATGTTGTTGGAAATAGAGCAGGTATGTTAGAATATCGTGTAACCTTTACAGTGATCAATACACCAATGATCAGTAATATGCTCAATTACCCTAATCCATTTACTACATCTACTGCATTTGTATTTACAGTTACCGGTAATGAAGTGCCGCAAAACATGCGTATACAAATTTTAACCATTACAGGTAAAGTAGTTCGTGAAGTAACAAAAGATGAATTAGGTCCACTGCATATAGGTAGAAACATAACTGATTTCAAATGGGATGGAACTGATATGTACGGACAAAAGCTTGCCAATGGCGTTTATCTTTACCGAGTTATTACAAACCTTAATGGTAAGTCATTAGATAAGTACAAAGCCGAAGGCGACAATACCGATAAGTTCTTTAATAAGGGTTATGGTAAGATGTACCTGATGCGATAAAATTTTGATTTTTAGATAAAGAAAAAGGGAAGTTTAAACTTCCCTTTTTTTATTAATGATCTTTTTTTACTTCTTTCGACCAAGCATCTTTCAATGTAACTGTTCGGTTAAACACCAGCTTATCGGCAGTACTGTCTTTATCTACACAGAAATAGCCCTTACGTATAAATTGAAAAGCAGTTGTTGGTTTTGCATGAGCTAATGAAGGCTCTATATATGCTTCCGGAATAATGTGTAAGGAATCTGGATTGATATAAGATTTAAAATCATTCTCTTCAGAAGAAGGATTTTCTACTTTAAATAATCTATCATAAGCTCTAATCTCTGCTTTAATTGCATGTGCGGCACTTACCCAATGGATGGTTCCTTTTACAGTCATGCTATTGCTGCCTTCATGGCCACTTTTACTTTCAGGAAAATAAGTGCAATGCAATGCAATCACTTTACCGTTTTCGTCTTTCACAAAATCATCGCAGCGTACAATATAAGCACTCTTCAAACGAACCATAGCACCTGGTGCTAATCTAAACCATTTCTTTGCAGGCACTTCCATGAAATCTTCCTGTTCTATCCAAAGCTGTTTACCGAATGGAACAATGCGGGTGCCAAAACTTTCATCGGGTCCATTTTCGCTAATCAATTCTTCAGTTTTGCCTTCCGGATAATTTGTAATAATAAGTTTAAGCGGCTCCAATACAGCCATTGTTCTATGTGCCGATTTGTTTAAATCTTCTCGCACACAAAATTCCAATAAACTGAAATCAATAAAGTTTTCTCTTTTGGCTATTCCAATTCTATCGCAAAAATTTCTAATGCTTTCGGGGGTAAATCCTCTTCTACGCATTCCACTTATTGTAGGCATCCGCGGATCATCCCAACCCGATACATGTTGCTCGTTCACCAATTGTAATAATTTGCGTTTGCTCATAACCGTGTAAGTCATGTTGAGGCGTGCAAATTCATATTGTTTAGAAGGGAAGATGCTCAATTGTTCTATCAACCATTCGTACAATTCGCGGTGCGGAATAAATTCTAAAGTACAAATGCTATGGGTAATGTTTTCAATACTATCGCTTTGTCCGTGTGCAAAATCATACATCGGATAAATACACCATTTGTCACCGGTGCGGTGGTGATGGGCATGCTTGATTCGATAAATGATGGGATCACGCATGTGCATATTGGTGGCGGCCATATCTATCTTTGCACGCAATACTTTTTCGCCATCTTTATATTGCCCATTTTTCATTTCATTAAACAATCGAAGATTTTCTTCAATGCTTCTATTTCTAAATGGACTTTCTTTTCCTGCTTCGGTAGGAGAGCCTTTAAGTGTAGCAATTTCTTCGGCTGTTAAATCATCTACATAGGCTAAACCTTTTTCAATTAATTGAACCGCAAATAAAAATAGTTGGTCAAAATAATCGGAAGCATACAATTCATTAGCCCATTCAAATCCTAGCCATTGAACATCTTCCTTTATTGAATCAACATATTCAGTATCTTCTTTTACAGGATTGGTATCGTCGAAACGTAAATTGGTTTTGCCGCCATATTTCAACCCTAATCCAAAATTTAGGCAAATACTTTTGGCATGCCCAATGTGCAAATAGCCATTTGGTTCCGGTGGAAAGCGGGTTAAAATAGTGGGATATTTACCTGTTTTGAGGTCGTTTTCAATAATTTCTTCAATAAAATTCAGGCTCTTTTCTTCAGACATCTTTTTAATTTGTAGGCGAATTTACGAAAAGATATTTTTAGGTGGCTTACTGAAATTAAGTAAGCAACATCAATTGATTTTAATAATGTTAACCGGACAAGCATTTGCGGCTTGTTTGTTCTTTTCCAAAGCTGCTTCAGCAATTTGTATTCTAAAAAATCCCTTTTTCTCAATAGCGCCAATAAGAACCGATTTCCCATCTTTTTTACTCATTGCCCATTGGTCGGGTGCAATTTCTACGCAATAATTACATCCAATGCATTTTTTTCTTTGGTGCGTAATGCTAATCATATTGGGGCATTTTCAGTAGAGGATACAATTTTGTACAATTTATCCGAGGGGCGAACGGGCGTATCTAAAGGAAAGGCGCATTGATCTCCCTTTTTAGCTTCCATAGCTTTTCCTCGATCATTAACATGTAAAGATGCAATGGTAGTTTCTATAACGCCTGTTTTGGGGCCAATAATCATGATCTGATCGCCTGGTTTTATTGAATAGGCTTCAATATCAAATTCGGCAATTTTAATCTTAGGATAATAATGTGATCCTTTGCCGATATAAATTTTCTTTTTAGTGGCTTTAGAACCTGATACATCGTTCCATTCGCCAATAGGTTGCCCCATATAATAACCACCCCAAAAACCTCTGTTGTAAACTTCTTCCATGCGTGTTTTCCAAGCAGTAACTTTTTCTGGTGTATAGCTGCCTTCAGCAATTGCATTGATTGCTTCACGATAACAAGCTGTAACTGTTTTTACATAATCGGCTGATTTTCCTCTGCCTTCAATCTTTAAAACCTTTATGCCAGTTTGTAATAGGGTGTCTAAAAAATCAATGGTACATAAATCTTTGGGCGACATGATGTATTCATTGTCTATTTCCAATTCATGCCCATCTTCTAAATCGGTTACTTTATATTTTCTTCTACAATTTTGAATACAAGCACCTCTATTGGCCGATGCATTTTGTGTATGCAAACTGAGGTAACATTTACCCGAAACAGCCATACATAAAGCTCCATGAACAAACACTTCTATTTCTACTAAATTTCCAGAAGGACCTTTAATTTGTAACTTTTCAATTTGCTCGCAGATATGTGCAATTTGCCGTACACTCAATTCTCTCGATAAAACCATTACGTCAGAAAATTGCGCATAAAAACGTATCGTTTCAATATTGGTGATATTGATTTGAGTAGATAAATGAACGGGTAATCCTATTTCAACAGCCATTTGAATGATGGCTAAATCGGCAGCAATAACCGCATTGATACCGGCATTTTTTGCAGCTTTGAGGATGGTTTTGGCTAATGGAAGATCGTGATCGTAAACAATGGTATTAAGGGTTAGATAGGTTTTGATGTTTGCAGCTTTGGCAATTGCAGCTATTTCGGGCAAATGCTCAATTTCAAAATTCATGGTTGCTCTTGCACGCATATTCAATTGCTCGATACCAAAGTAAACAGAATCTGCTCCTCCTTGAATTGCGGCCTGCATAGATTCGAAATTGCCTGCAGGGGCCATAAGTTCTGGCTGCTTCATTGTTTTTTTGGCAAATGAACAATAAGTACAGAAAACTAGAGGTGATAACGGTCAGTAACAAAAATGTTCCCAATCAGTGGGAACATTTTTACAGTATAAATTGATTTGCAAAAAGTTTATTCAGCTCTACCCATTTTTTTTAAATGATTAGCGTGAGAAGCAATCGCTTGACGCATTTTAGGGTATTCGAAATAATTGATACCAAACTCTTTACAGGTAGATTTTATGATATTGCTGATTGCAGGGTAATGCACATGCGAAATTTTCGGGAAAAGATGATGTTCAATTTGGAAATTCAATCCACCTACTAACCACGAAATCATTTTGTTTTTTGTTGCAAAATTTGCAGTTGTATTTAATTGATGAATTGCCCATTCGTTTTCAACTTTATTGGTGTTTTCGTTGGGAACTGGGAAGGAAGTGGCTTCAACTGTATGTGCCAATTGAAACACTATACTGATTACAAAACCTGTAACCATGCTTGCTATTAAAAATCCAATAGCCCAATTTACAAAACCAACCATATATATTGGTAATGCCATGAATAAAATAGCATAACCCACTTTTGCTGCCCAAAAACCAACATGTTCTTTTAACGACATTTTTTTAAGGGGAACAGTACCAATTTTTTTACTGAAATATTTTTGATAATCGGTTTGAAAAATCCAAATAAGGTGCAAAAGCGTATATAAAAACCACACATAATAATGTTGAAATTTGTGGAGTTTTAGTCGTTTTTGTGTAGTACACATCCTTAAATAAGGTTTAATTTCAATATCGTCATCAACTCCATCAATATTTGTATAAGTATGATGAATGATATTGTGTTTCATACTCCACATGATAGAACTTGCCCCTAAAATGTTTACAGAAAATGCAGCAACATGATTTACGGTTTTGCTCTTACTGAAACTTCCATGTCCACCATCATGCATTACATTAAAACCAATAGCAGCGGTAGCTAAACCAAATAAAATGCACTCAACAATTGCTAACCAAGCCGTAGGTGTAAAGTATACTAAATGAATGTAAAGACTGATATAAGCAATAATGAAAAATACAGCTTTAAAGTATAGTGCAAAATTACCCGTTGATGATTTTTTACGATCAGCAAAATATTGATTTACCCTATCTTTTAAAACATGATGAAAAGCCGAATGGTTATTTATAAATTTTGGTGTTGACATTTTTTTAATTTAATTAAATGCAAGGTACACTTTAAAATAGGTTTTTACACTTTTGTTTAATACTTAGGTGTTCTTCAAGATTAGTGCGTCGAAACCACTTAACCCGATGGTTTTTTTACTTATAAACCCTTCTGCATAGGGTACGCCAATCATTTTCCCAAACATTTTTGCTCTTTCTAATACTCCTTCAATGAAGCCTGCGGCGGATATATAGGTTTGAGGCTCGGCAAGAGAGGGGTTATAGAATTGAGTACCATAGGCTTTGATGGATTCCATTTTTTTATCTATAGATGCTGTAATATCTACAACAAAATCGGGCTTCAAATATCTATCTTGAATAAAGTTAAAAACATAGTTGGGGCGCCAAGCTTCTTGAATTTCACCTTGTTCATTATAAGTTTCAATTTTTCTTAAACCAGATAAAAAGCAGGCATCTTCAGTTAATTGTGCTGCTCTTCCATGATCGGGATGGCGATCTTCAGGCGCATTACAAAAAACAATCTCCGGCTTATATTTTCTTATAGCTGCTATGAGTTTACGTTGATTCGTTTCGTCGTTTTTAAAAAAAACATCAGCCATTAAAAGATTTTCCCTGGCATCTAGTTGTAAAATTTCTGCAGCCGCTGTGGCTTCCAATTTACGCGTTTCTACAGTACCTCTTGTACCTAACTCGCCTTGTGTTAAGTCTATAACTCCAGTTTTATTGCCTTTTAACTTTTCATTGTATAATATCCCACCGCATGATAATTCAGCATCATCGGGATGTGCCGCTATAACAAGTATATCTAACTTTAACATATAATAAGGGTTAAAGCGCAAAAGTAATACTCCGGTGGCATACTGAGGGCGATTTATTTGATGATTGCTTTCTTAAGGGAAGATTATAAAGTTTCTAAAGAAAAGAGTTTCTAAAATTTATTGAGTTTCTAAAGTTTATAGAGTTTTCGGTTTAGAGCTGCTGGAAGTTTATATAGTTTTCCCTAAACCCCTAAACTCCTAAACCCCTAAACCAATCTCACCCACCATACCCATACATCCGTTGAACTTCCTTTACAATG
>JBMOEQ010000100.1:0-10587 GCA_049314655.1 Ferruginibacter sp.
GCTATATATTTAGTATAGATAAAGAAGCCGATGGTTGGTTTTCGTCTTATCCTTCTAATACCACTAATGGTACCGCATATTGTCAGTTTAGTTATATCACGCCAAAAATTACCGCTATCGTTCCACAACAAAAAGATTACATCAAACAATATGTAGATAGTTTTGAAAACGCGTTGATGCAAAACAATTTCCAAGACAAACAAAATGGTTGGCGAAAATTTGCCCAGGATAGTTCATTTGTTGATTACTTTATTGTGAATGAAATTTCGAGAAATGTAGATGGGTATCGATTAAGCAGTTTTTTTCATAAAGATAAATATAGTGTTGGCGGTAAAATAAAAGCCGGTCCGGTGTGGGATTTCGATTTGGCTTTTAGAAACGCTAACTATTGCAGCGGTTCTGATACATCGGGTTGGGCATGGCAATTTAATGATGTTTGTGCCGGCGACTATTGGCAAGTGCCTTTTTGGTGGCAACGTTTCAATAACGATACTGCGTTTACCCGTACTGTTTTATGCAGATGGAAAGCATTACGTACCAGTAGTTTATCGGATGCCCGAATAGAAACCTTAATTGATTCGGTAGTAAACCTAACCACAACTGCACGCACCCGGCATTTTCAAAAATGGAATACTTTAGGCTATTATGTATGGCCCAATCCGCAACCCATTGCTACCAGTTATACCGAAGAAATTCAATTGCTAAAAACATGGATTCATAATCGCATTCAATGGATAGATGGGCATTTAAAACAAGAAGGCGAGTGTGCTTATTTTCCACCTAATGTTACGGCTTCTTTAGTAGTAAATATTGCACCCAATCCTATAGTAGGAGACGCTAAACTCTATATTCAATCTTCCAAAGATCAAATGATAGCTATTCAATTGTATAATATGGAAGGACAACTACTACAATCTTTTCAAAAAGATGTTGTTAGAGGGATGAATAGCATTACACAACCCATGAAAACACTGGCTAAAGGCGTTTATATGATACGCATACAATCGGCTGCCGGAGAAAAATTCAATAAAAAGTTTTTGAAAGATTAGCGTGAATTGATGATATAAAAAATGCGCATAGAAAACGAATCAAATTCTTTTCTATGCGCATTTATGTTTTATTCAATGGTTGATTTAACTGAACAAATATTCTACATCTGCTTTGCTCAATGCTTTAACAAAGCTAGCATCATCGGCAATTAATTCGCTGGCCAATTTGCGTTTACGTTCTTGCAATTGCAAAATTTTATCTTCAATGGTATCAATACAAATCATGCGATATGCAAATATGTTTTTCGTTTGTCCTATACGGTGTGTACGGTCAATAGCTTGTTGTTCTACCGCCGGATTCCACCAAGGATCTACTATATATACATAATCGGCTGCAGTAAGGTTTAAACCCACACCACCGGCTTTTAATGAAATGAGGAACACGCGACAAGTATCGTTGTTTTGGAAATTATCAATGGCTTTTTGTCGGTCGGTGCTACTAGTGCTTCCATCAAAATATTCGAACGGAACATTTTGTTCGGTCAATTTTTCTTTAATTAAAGCCAACATGCCTAAGAATTGAGAAAAAATCAACGCTTTATGTTCGCCAATATTTTCCGAAATTTCTCTGGCCAGTTCATCTAATTTAATAGAGTGGTTGGGGTATTTATCTTCTTCATTCAAAATTGCCGGACTATCACAAATTTGCCGCAATTTCATCAGGCCTTGTAAGATGGTTAATTGCGATTTATCGATACCTTGTTCGCTGATAACGCCCAAAATTTTATCGCGATAACTGTTGCGGTAGGCATCGTAAATTTTACGTTGCTCTTTATCCATTTCACAAAACAAAATGGTTTCGGTTTTATCGGGTAAATCTTTTGCTACTTGTTCTTTGGTGCGGCGTAAGATGAAAGGATATAATAATTTTTTTAGATGCTCTTTCTGTTCTTGTTCGCCAAATTTATCAATGGGTGTAGCAAATTCGTTTCTAAAGAAATCTAAACTTCCTAATAAGCCCGGATTAAGGAAATTCATCTGAGCGAAAATATCGAAAGTATTATTCTGTAGCGGTGTACCACTCATACACACCCTGTTTTTTGCAGTAAGCAAACTAGCTGCTTTGGTAACTTTTGAGGAAGGGTTTTTAATAGCTTGACTTTCATCCAAAATCACATAGTCATATAAAATTTTTATTAATACCTGAATGTCGCTGCGCAAAGTACCATAGGTAGTTATAACAACGTTTACTTTTTGCAATTCTTCTACACTGCGTGTACGTAAACTACCATGGTGAATGCGCCAAGTAAGTTCGGGCGTGAATTTTTTAATTTCATTTTCCCAGTTGTAAATCAACGTAGTTGGACAAACCACAATAGCTTTTAACCCACCTTCAAATTTCGAATAGTGATGCAGCATGGTTAATGCCTGAACGGTTTTACCCAAACCCATATCGTCTGCTAAAATTCCGCCCCAACCCACTTCATTCAAATAGTTGAGCCATTGAAATCCTGCGGTTTGATAAGGACGTAAAATAGGCACCAATTGATCGGGCGGTGCAATTTCCGGAATATTTTTAAAAGCCCGTAAGCGTTCAAACTTTTCATCCAATGCAAAACTTAATTCAGTTGCATCTCTATTTTCGTACAACTCATCAATCACACTCATGTGGTATTTTGAGAGTCGAAGTTTATCTGTTTTACCATCGCCCACTTTAAAAAGTAGGGCATAACGTTTCAACCATTCATCGGGTAAAATACCTAAAGTACCATCACCCAATTGAACAAAAGATTGTTTTGCAGCTAATGCTTTTTTAATATCGCTAATGCCCACACGTTGTCCTTCAAAATCAATTTCAATTTTTGCATCAAACCAATCTAATCCACTGCTTACATGAATATGGGTAGAAGGGCGAGCTGTATTGAACCTGAAATTTTTCAAGGATTCAAATCCATATACTTGCACTTTCATATCCTTCATGGCATCTACAAAAAGGAAGAACCAATTATTACGTAAAACATCGGCGCCTTTTAATACTAAACTACCACCTTCTTGCGGACGAATGAATTGTGAGTGCAGCGCAGCCAATTTATTCAAGAAAGCCGTTTCAACTTCTTTATTGCGATGTACGATAAGAATTTTGTCGCCATCAGGAATGGTGATGGTTTCTTTATCGGATGCTTTTGTTTCGAATCCTTTATAAGAAAATATAGGTTGAAATACAAGGTAGTCGCCTTTTTCTTGTAACATCAATTTCACATCGGGCTCGCCACTTTTAATTTCTTTTACTAAAGATGGATCAAACTCTACTTGGTATTCTTTAGTAAGCGGCATAATTACTTGCTGCATTTTAGAAGCCCAATTGTCTTTACTGAGTTTTAAATTTCCTTTAATAGTAAATGGTTCGGCATGAACAGCATCTTCGGAACGTTGCCAGAGATAAAAAATATGATTGTACAAAAACAACAAACTGTTTTCGCATTCATTTTCAGTAACCAAATGTTCTGTTCCACCTGCAACAACCCTGCATTGCAATTCGAAATGTTTATCGCGGGCTACAATTTTAAACCGCGGACTAATGAATCCGCTGCCCAAAGAAATGGGTTGTAATTTGTCTGTTTTAAATACCGCTTTATTGGGTAAGTAAAACAGAAATGGATTGCCGGCTTGTTCTTCAAATAATTTTTTGAGTTTGGGATGCAAGTATTCGGTAATCAGCGATTTGGTTTCTTCAGGCAAATCATCGCCTTCTGTTTGTATGATGTTTTCCCAAATGCCACTGAAAGGCGAATTGCGATTTAAATATTTATTGACTTCAGCGGGTTGCAATTTTCTTACTTGTTGCAACAACATTTTATCGCCTTCGCTGAAAGGTTCGGTATTTACAAATTTAGATAGATCAAGTTTTTCGGTTTTCCCGGTAAAAGCTGTTTGGGTATCATTGGCTTCTCCTTGAATGATATCTACATTAAAATGCGGATATGCGGCAGCGTTAAAATTAAATACTAAACCAATTCGAATGGAAGTTTCTGGTGTTTCTGGCGTTGTTACTTCAACATTAACTTCGGGTGTTGTAGGAGCTTGCCGTTGCTCCATATAAGCAGGCCTAACCGGTTGTGCTGCTGGTGTAACCCGTTTAATAGATGTGTCTAAAACTTTTAAAAAGGGCTTTCCTTCTTTATAAATGAATTCAAATTTTCCGGTAAGGTCGTCATCTAAACTGTATCCATAAATCTGTAGTAGTTTGTTTTTTTCTTTTTCCCAGTTTCTTATAGTATCAAAATAGTAAGGACCATAACTGTTCATCAATTGAAGAAAAAGAATGGTTTTATGAATGCAGAGCGGATGTTCGCTTTCGTTACAATTGCAAGATGTATCAAAATTGCGTTCATCATTTTTTTGAATCACTACCGGCCAAGTATTTCCTTCAAAAGTTATATCTGCTTCTATACGTTCGTTGGCGGCAGTGCTAATATTAGCTTTGTTTTTTAATAAGAAATCTTCTGCAGCGGTAAGCATTTCGGGAGAAACCAACAGGCGCAAGATTTTCATATCGATATGCTTCATTTTAGCAATCGTATGTTTTTGATGGTATTGGATGCGTGTGCCATTGAGCATATTTTTATCAATAAGCTCTTGCAATTGAAAAAGTGAAGCAGCTTCGTGCCTACAAATATCGCCTAGGTTATACGGACAAGTACAACGCAACGACATTTCCTTTCCATCGTTATAATGTTGAATGTTTACTTTATAATAAGTACTGTAGGTATCATCTTTTACCCTAAATACAGCCGAATTCATGAGTTCATCATGTTCTACCAACTCTACATACCCAATAGCGTGAATTTTTTTTCCCCTGCGGATTACTTCATCTGAGCCGGTATTGTAAACATATTTGATGATATGTGATAAAGCCAAAATGGATGGGTTTTAGTTGATAAAACAGTTTGATTTTTTTAAAATTCTAACTGCCGGATGCGAAAAAGGCAATTTGCAAAAGTAACGGAAAAAAGGTGAGGGTTAAAGCAATTGACTAAACTTTATTGAAAAGAAAACAAATGGGATTTATGAAAAGCGTACAAATGCCCTCAAAAACTTCAACAAGCTGTTAATAAAATTAAAAAATTAGGTTTACCTTAATATAAATACCCTTGTTTGGGTATTGTATCTCTTGTTTAATTTTTATTCCTTTATGTAATATACATTACTCAAGAATCTATCTAAAAAACTGAGATTATATGAAAAAAATTATGATGTTTTCGGCGCTTATCTTAATGGCAAGCATAAGTTTTGGACAAAAGAAAATTGTTCCTGTAAAACTTAAAAAGGTACTAGAGTTTCAAATGCCCGAAGGTGATGGTACTCGTGGAGCAGGGGTAGTTTATCATCCTATCTTCAAAAAGTACTACGCTTCTTTTGCAGGTAATTCGCAATATCCTATGGCTATTTTTGATCTTAAAGGGAAAAGAATTTCTGAAGATGGTTTAGCAACAGACTTCGATACTAGAGGTATGTGGTATAATCCAATTAAAAAAACGGTTGAAGCCAATGGCTATGCCGATAATGGATATACCAGTTATGTATTAGACAAAAAGGGTATTCCACAATCGAATGAAGTGTTTTTAACCGGAAGTAATCAACCTACCGAACAATCTGTTGCAACTTTCAATGCCAAAGAAAAAGTATTGTATTTCTTGAGTAATAGAAAAGTATTAGAGTACAATTATACAGATGGCATTCCTACTGAAAAGTATTTTCCTATAAATTTTGCAGCAGAAGATATTGAAGGTATTGAAGACGATAGCAATCCTGAAAAATACAATTCAACAACTGTAATTTATACGGGTATTGTAGGAAAAGAGTTTGCCTTACTGAATGTATATGATAGTAAAATTGAATTGTACAATAAGAAAACCGGCAACAAATCGGGCGAATTAACTTTTCCGGAAGAAGGCACACCAATTTTAGAGTCAATGTTCAACTTCAGTTATGCCAATGGTATTTTCTGGGTGTTTAGCATAGATGAAAGAAAATGGGTAGGTTTTAAATAAGTACTGAGCAAAAACAACATAATAGCGTTTCCTTTGGATCTTATTCTGAAGGAAACGCTTTTTTTATGCCTTTCTTTCTATTTGATCCGTTAAACTATTCTACAAAATATTATGTTCTAGTAATCTCAAGTATTTTTACAAACTATTTTATTAGGCATTGTTCTATTGATTAAAAATTATACCATATTATTTTCCTTTTTTTTATACCTCTGCGTATCTGTTGAATTAAGGGCACAATGTGCTTCTCCTATAAATAGTTTTCCGTATGTGGAAGATTTTGAATCGTCGAATGGGGGTTGGACAATTAATGGTGTACAACCCGATTGGGCATGGGGAACGCCACAAAAAGCAATTATTAATACAGCGGCAAGCGGACAAAAATGTTGGATCACCGGCGGATTAACCGGAAATTCTTATAATGGTGGAGAGGCCTCTTGGTTACAAAGTCCTTGTTTCGATTTTTCTACTTTGCGCTATCCTTATATCCGGTTCAAAGTATTTTGGGAAACCGAACGCCAATTTGATGGTGCAAATTTTCAACTCTCAACCGATAATGGTGTTTCTTGGGCTAATGTTGGTGCATTTAGTAATACGCCAGATTGTTTAAATGCCAATTGGTTTAATACAGGCTCGGTAAATTTTTTATCTGCTTTTGGCCCGTCGAGAGATGGTTGGTCGGGGAGCATACAATCCACATCCGGAAATTGCCAAGGCGGTGGTGGCAGCGGACAATGGGTTACGGCAGGTCAAACCATTCCGTATTTAGCGGGTAGACCATCGGTAATTTTTCGATTTACTTTTGCTGCCGGAACACAATGCAACAATTATGATGGATTTGCCGTAGACAGTATATTAATTACAGAAGCGCCATTAAACTCGGCTTCATTTAATTACAGTTGTGGCAGCGTTGCCAATTCCATTCAATTTCAAAATACTTCAACGCTTTGTCCAACCATATTTAATTGGGATTTTGGCGATCTCTCCAGTGGAGCAAATAACCTTTCTGATGTAGCTAACCCCACACATACTTTTAGCGCACCAGGTAATTATCAAGTAAGTTTAACGGTAAGTTCTTATGGTACCCAGCCAGCAAGTATTACATCTTCGGTGAATATTATAGGGGGTACAATTGCCGTAAGTAATCCCATTAGTTGTACCGGGGGAAACAATGGTGCTTTAACGGTTAGTTCGGTTGCCGGTGGAAGTGGCCCTTTTGGGTATGTATGGAATACAACACCGCAACAAACAGGTGCTACAGCAACCAATCTTTCTTCAGGAAATTATTCGGTTACCATTTCGGGAGTAAATGCTTGTGCGGGTACTGTAAATTTTAATTTACAAGAGCCACCAATATTGAGTCATACTAAAACTGTACTTCAACCCGGGTGCGGTGCCACAACAGGATCAATTAATATTACCCCAACAGGTGGTACGCCACCTTATGCGTACAGTTGGTTACCGGCGGTTAGTACAAATGGTATTGCCAATAATTTAACACCCGGAATTTATACAGTAACAGTAAGGGATAGTAGAAATTGTACTATGGTAATTCCAATTACTATTGCTACGGCTGTACCACCTAGTATTACAATAGGTGCGGTAAAGCCTGTAAGTTGTTATGGTGGTAATGACGGAGCGGCGGCGGTATCTATAGTTTCGGGCAGCGTAGCACCTTTTACTTATTCGTGGAATACGGTTCCGCCTCAAACTACAGCAAATGCAACTGCCTTACCACCCGGAAACCATACCGTTATTGTAACCGATGCCAATGGATGTGCTACTCCGGCAACAGTTTTTATAAGTGCGCCATCGTCATCATTGTCGGTATTACCACCTACTGTTGTTGCATCAACTTGTGAATTGGCTAATGGTAGTATTCAATTATCTGTTTCGGGCGGTACTGCGCCATATGTATATACTTGGACGCCCAATGTGAGCACGAATGATGTTGCCAATAACCTTACTGCAGGTAATTATCAAGTAGTGGTTACCGATAAAAATGCTTGTGGTTTAACTATACCCACCATAGCATTAACTAATGTTGGCATTGCTCCAAAGCCTTTTTTAGGTAGAGACACTACTGTTTGTGGCGTTACAAATTATACCCTACAACCCGGAAATTTTGATACGTATTTATGGCAAGATTTATCTACCAATGCTACATTTACCGCTACCCAATCGGGTACGTATTATGTTAAAGTGAGCAATGCCAATATTTGTTCGGTAACGGATACGATACAATTAGTTATAGAAAATGATTGTGGAGAAGTGTATTTTCCAAATGTGTTTACACCTGATGGCGATGGCAAAAACGATAAATTTGGTGCAATAGGTAATATAGCCGGAATAAGTAATTACAGTTTAACAGTATTCAATAGATATGGGCAGATTATTTTTGCTACAAATAATCCATTACAAAAATGGGAGGGTACTTTTCTAGGAGCAAAACAAGCTATGGGTACGTATGTGTATACAACCAAATACCGATATCGCAATCGAGCTAATAGATCCTTGTGGGGCACAATTGTGTTGTTGAGATAAGCTTACACCCACTTCGCCCCAAACCAACACAGCTATTTATTATTAACCTAACCTCCCCAAGCCCACCAGGCTTGAACATGCATCACTAAGCACTCAATTTCACCCCGGCATTTCTTTTGGGAATGGATGGTAAATCGGCCGGAGGCAAAACAGGGTCGGGTTGAATATCATCGGCATTTAACTCAATTCTGCGGGTAATATCACTTAATGCTGATAATTTTTGAACTGTGTACGGAATGGTATCTAAGCCAGAAGCAAACTTCAAAATATAATTATAAATCCCTACCAAATTTCCGGCAAGGATTACTGTTCCCGAAACTTTATGGGTAATGAGTAAGGCTGATGCCACAACAATCAATACAAGTAATTCCATCAAACCAAAACTCCATGCTTCTTGATCGGAGATACGTACTTGCCATTTTCTAAGATTATGATAATGGGTTTGCATGGCTTGGTTATTGCCCGCGCCTATGATGTCTACCTG
The DNA here is from genome assembly GCA_049314655.1 of Ferruginibacter sp. Lineage (GTDB taxonomy): Bacteria > Bacteroidota > Bacteroidia > Chitinophagales > Chitinophagaceae > Ferruginibacter. The sequence goes on from JBMOEQ010000100.1 coordinate 9,066, forward strand.
CTTTTCTAATTCATCATTTTTAAAACGATTGAGCCTTTTCATTTTCTTTCCATAAAAATAACTGATGGCCATAACCGGTAATAATATGGTCATACAAAGCATTACTACTTTTGGATCGTAGAAGAACAATAATATCAATGAACCCAAAACATTGAATAACGCTTCAACTACATACACCAAATCAAACTCTAAGAAATCTACAAATTCGCGGGCTAAATTAGAGTGTGCGCTTAGTTTTGAAACCTGACTGGCATGTATTCTTCTTGCTAAAAATCGTGTTACCAATGAGGTGTAAATAGCCGAATATGTACGGGTATCTATCATGTGGCGAACGGTACCTACACCTAAATACAATAAATGCACAGCCGATAAATAAATTAATCCTTGGTAGCTGTTTTTCATTAGGTCGTTAATCGCCATACCTAAGAAAAAAGGACGAAGCAATGCGCCGGTCATTTCTAACCCAAATAATATATAAGTAAGCGTAAGTTGGTACTTATGCTTGAGCATTAACTTTTTTAATAATTCAAATTTCGACATCATTCAATGTTTTATGCGTGTACATTTTTCACCCTGCACGTGCAGTAGTTATTGAATAAAATGGGTGTGTTAGTAAGACTCACCAACCGGAGCTAAGTTTAAGCCTTGGTTTTAATTTCTCTTTCGGTTACCGAATTATGCGGCACTCCGGTTATTAATCCGCGGCATTGGGCACTTCCACATTGGCATTCAAAAGGTTCCATATGTTCGTCCAGAAAGGAGGTATAATCGAGGGTTAGTTCTTCACCTTTTTGAATAGTACGAATGGCTATAACATTTAAACCATCATAAGCCGTATTGGGTGCACAACTGTGATTTTGTGGCGCCCATGCAGATGGATTGTTTTCCCACAACAAAAATACTTCTTTGCTGAGCGGATAAGCATATTTTCGAAAAGTTTCTTTTTCCTTAATATTCCAATTATTTTCTACAAAGGCTCTGGTGATGATGCGTTGAGAAGCACCTTCGAAGTTGAAAATCAGCTCATTAATTGCAATATCATCTGTTGCATAAATACCATAACCCGATATGGCATTGCCCTTCATAGCGTATTTTTTTTGCATACGTTGATGCCTTGCCATCCCTTCCGCAATGATATGGCGTAGAAAATTACTTTGTCCGTACCCATCGTGCCGAAGTATATAATCGGCACTGCCTTCATACCCATCTTGATAAAAAACAGAGCAAGTAAAGTTGATTTCCAAGAAATACAATTGATCGTTTTCATCCATTCTAAAATCTAACCGAGCATAACCCACTCCATTAAAACCTTTAAAAATTGCTTGCGCTGCAGTTCTTAATCGAAGGTCTAATGCAGCATCCGAAACCGGAATATTGGCATTGGGATGCAATTCCGAAGTTTTTAAGGCATAGGTTTTAAATAGATCAGCACCTCCGAAAATATATTCTACCGGCCGAAATGTAGTTGATTCGCCTGGGAGATAAGGGTTGGCTGCAAGCATTACTGTAAACTCTCTTCCAC
>JBMOEQ010000101.1:0-10442 GCA_049314655.1 Ferruginibacter sp.
TCTAAATGGAAGATTTTAAAATGCGGTTCAAACAATGTTCTATATTCTTCAATGCTACCGCCGTATGGAGGAATGGGAGCATCAAATGTTCTATTGAACAAAACGCCAGCCAACGTACCACAGGGAGATAATAATTTTTTAGTGTGTGCAACATAGTTAGGGCGCAACTCAACATCCAAAGCGCAAAAAAAAGTTTGTTCTAGGATGATGTCATATTGATCATGCTCGTCGAAAAAATTTTTGTGCAGTACTTTGATGGAGCTGCCTTCGTATTTCTGCTGTAATCGCTGTACAGGCAAAGCTGCAATATCTAATAAAGTGATATTGGTAAAGCCTCTATCCCATAAATATTCGGCTTCATGTGCATTGCCACAACCTGGAATTAAAATCTTTGCATTGTGATTGAGTAATCCGTTGATGTATTTAACCAAAGGTTCGGATGGGGCTTTTACATCCCACCCGGTTTCTTGAGTTTGGTAACGGTTGTTCCAATATTGTTCATTTAATTCAATGTTCATAGCGCACAAATTTATAGGTGTATATCGTAAAGAAAATTACTACATAAATGGCATTTGTAGAAATAAAAAGCCGGTTAAATCTATTCGATTAACCGGTTTCTAATTTTAAGTAATAGTAAATTAAACATTAAATCTAAAATGCATCACATCTCCATCATGCACAATGTATTCTTTTCCTTCAATACGCAATTTGCCATTTTCTCTGCAAGCCGCTTCTGATTTATACGTTAAGAAATCTTCGTAAGCAATTACCTCAGCTTTGATGAACCCTTTTTCAAAATCGGTATGAATAACCGACGCTGCTTGTGGTGCTTTCCAGCCATGGTGTATTGTCCATGCTCTTACCTCCTGTACACCTGCAGTGAAATAAGTTGATAAATTCAAAAGTTTATAGGTAGAATGAATTAAACGATCCAAAGCAGGTTCGGTCATTTTATATTCTTCCATAAACATGGCTTTGTCATCCGGATTTTCGAACTCAGCAATTTGTGCTTCAATTGCATTGGTCATTACAATAACCTGATTGCCTTCATTTTTTACGGCTTCCGCTAAAGCTGCACTAAATTTATTACCGGTATGCATACTGGCTTCGTCAACATTGGCCACATATAAAATGGGCTTATCGGTTAAAAGAAAGATATCTTCAATGGCTTGTTTTTCATCTTTCGTTAAACCTAATGCTAAAATATTTTTTCCTTGATCGAGATGTTCTTTGCAACGCTTCAAAATATCCAATTCGGCTTTTACTTTTGAATCGCCATTTTTAATGAGTTTTTCTACACGAGATATTTTTTTCTCTACACTTTCCAAATCTTTCAACTGCAATTCGGTTTCAATGATTTCTTTATCGCCAACCGGATTGATTGGACCTTCGTCTCTCAAAATGTTTTCATCTTCAAAACAACGAATTACATGAATGATGGCATCTACTTCACGGATATTGGCCAAAAACTTGTTGCCTAATCCTTCTCCTTTACTGGCACCACGCACCAAACCGGCGATGTCTACAATTTCAATTTGCGTAGGAACCGTACGATCGGGTTTTACCAATTCGGCCAATTTATCTAAACGTGGATCGGGTACATTCACTAAACCAACATTGGGTTCAATGGTACAAAATCGATAATTGCTCGCTTGTGCTTTTGCACTGTTGCTAACGGCATTAAATAAAGTTGATTTCCCTACGTTGGGCAATCCCACAATTCCTGCTTGAAGCGCCATGTTATATACTTGTTTTATGTAAAGGTTAGTTTTGAAGTTCGAACAATAGCAAAAAGGATGTTTTATTTAAACTAATAGTTTTCAAATGCTCTTCCTGCGCTATTTCCAATTCAAAATTTTGCGATGCAAAGGTAAGGTTTGAAACGCAACGGGATTTCAATACAAATGTTTAATTTCACACATCAAGTAATCTATTGTAAATCACGGTACTGTTTATTCAATTATCGTATATATAACCCTTCGTAAATGGCATTAAGTAGAATTTGGAGCGCATTTATCCTCATCGCCGTATTAATGGCTGGATATAAATGTATTTGGGTAGATGGCCAGAAAGATATTTTCAGCAAGATGGTTACCGGCAAGTCTGATGACAGTTATACCTGCTATTATTTGGGTGCTGCCACAGAAAAAGACAGTATTGCTCAAGAAGCTTTAATCAAAAAAGCAAAACCATTTGGGTATAAGCAAACAGGAAGTTTAGATGATGCAACAACATTGATTGTACCTAGTTTAGCCGCTGATACTGTTCAATTGCTGCGTTCAAAATATCCTAACCTACTCGTTTTTACACATGCTCAACTCCAAAATCGTTTACAAAAACCCGTTGATGGCATTATAGAAACCTGTAAAACAGCCGTAAATATTTGTATCGGATTGATTGGCATTATGGCCTTGTTTATGGGTTTTATGGGTATTGCCGAAAAAGCCGGGGGTATTGGATTTTTATCTAGAATCATTGGCCCGTTTTTTTCAAAAGTATTCCCCGATTTGCCCAAAGGACATCCTGCTATGGGACATATGGTGATGAACTTCAGTGCCAATTTATTAGGTTTAGATAATGCAGCCACTCCCTTTGGCATTAGGGCAATGGAAAGTTTACAAGAAATTAATCCCGATAAAACCAAGGCTTCAAATGCACAAATCATGTTTTTATGTTTGCATGCATCGGGCTTAACCTTAATTCCGGTAAGCATTATTGCTTTGCGTGCAGGCACAAAAGCCATGAACCCCACAGATATTTTCATTCCTTGTATGATAGCCACATTTGCCGCTACATTAGCAGCCTTGATAATTGTGGCCTTCAAACAAAAAATCAATTTATTTCAACCGGTTATTTTGTTGTGGATTGGTGGTTTATCGGCAATGATTGCTTTATTGATGGTGTATTTGCGCCATTTGAACAATTTGGATATGCAAGCCTTTTCGGACATTTTAAGCAACGGATTAATCCTACTTATTTTTCTACTCATTGTTGCCGGCGGTTTGTATAAAAAAATAGATATTTTCAATGCATTCATAGAAGGGGCTAAAGGTGGTTTTGATACAGCAGTACGCATCATTCCTTATTTAGTTGGTATGTTGGTGGCCATTAGTTTGTTAAGAAACAGTGGAAGTTTTGATATTTTAATCAATGGACTAAAACAGTTTTTTGCTTTCTTAGGAGCCGATACAAGATTTGTGGATGGATTACCAACCGCTATCATTAAACCATTTAGTGGTGGAGGTGCAAGGGGTATGATGGTAGATTCGATGAAAACATTTGGTGCCGATAGTTTTGCCGGAAGATTGAGTTGCATCTTACAAGGCAGTAGCGATACTACTTTTTATGTAGTAGCTGTTTATTTTGGTGCCGTTGCAGTGAAAAATACCCGATATGCTATTGGCGCTATGTTGTTGGCCGATTTGGTAGGCATTATTACTTCCATTGCTTTATGTTATCTTTTCTTTGGATCGGCAGCATAAATTTGAACACCACATTTTTAAAAATAGAATAACTTCATAAAAAAATACAACATGAATCTTAGAACACAGTTGCGCGGAACAGGGGTAGCCATAGTAACACCATTTAAATCAGATGAGTCGATTGATTTTGAGGCATTAGGAAAATTGATTGATTATATTATCGATAACGGTATTGAATATGTAGTTTCATTAGGTACTACCGGAGAAACACCCACATTAAGTAAAGAGGAAAAATTTGAACTCATAGATTTTACCATTAAACAGGTAAACAATCGGGTGCCTGTTGTAGTAGGTGTAGGTGGTAATCATACGCGTGAAGTAGTACATCATCTTGAAACATTTCCATTAGATAAAGCGATAGCGGTATTAAGTGCTGCTCCATATTATAATAAACCTTCTCAAGAAGGCATTTATCAGCATTATAAAGCCATTGCTGCAGCTTCACCTAAACCTGTAATTATGTATAATGTTCCGGGAAGAACCGGAAGAAATATGGAAGCCGAAACCACCATTCGTTTGGCTAATGAGGTTGACAATATTGCCGGTATTAAAGAAGCCGGAAATAGCATTCCACAGTGTATGCAATTGCTGCGCGACAGACCGGATGATTTTTTAATTGTAAGTGGCGATGATGATTTGGTAATGCCCGAATTGGCTTGCGGTGCAGATGGTGTAATTAGTGTTGCCGCCAATTGCTTTCCTCGTGTTTTCAGCGATATGGTAAGAAGTGGATTAGCCCATGATTTTGTAAAAGCCAAACAACTCAACGATCCTTTAATTGAAGCCTATAGTTTATTGTTTAAAGAAAATAATCCTGCAGGCGTAAAAGCATTTTTAGCAGAAATGGGTATTGTACAAAACTATTTACGTTTGCCTTTAACGCCATTGTCGGCAGGCGTGCACCAACAAATCAAATCTTATCTAAGCAAATAGTTTGAACAACCAACTTACAATATCATATTTAAGTGCTACAGTGAAAATGTTTACTGTAGCCTTATTTTTTTTATTGGGATCAGTAACTGTTGAAGCGCAATATCGGGTGCGAATTGTTTTGCAATCTATTCCGGTTGATCATACTAACGATACTGTATTTATTGCCGGAAATTTTAATAGGTGGCAACCGAATACAACCGCTTTTAAAATGATCAATAAAGAATGGGTGGTTGAGTTGGATTCGGTACTAAAGGGTAATGTACAGTTTAAGTGTACCCGTGGTTCGTGGGATAAAGTAGAATCCACACTTCAAGGAAAAGATATCGATAACCATGTGTTGTATGTGCAAAGTGATACGGTGATGCGCATTCAAATAGAAGGATGGAAAGATCTTTTAACAACTGCAGTTTCGTCTCGGGTTTCAACCGCATCGGCTCAGGTGATAATTATGGATACGGCTTTTGATATGCCACAACTGAAGCGCAAACGAACAATTCGGTTATATCTTCCCGAAGGCTATGCGCATTCAAAAAAAATGTATCCGGTTTTATATGTTCAAGATGGTCAAAATGCTTTTGACGAACTTACAGCTGCTTATGGCGAATGGGGCATTGATGAATGTTTAGATTCACTTATTCAAAAAGGAAAACCTGCTTGCATTATTGTAGCTATTGACAATAGCAACCATCGTTTAAATGAATACAATCCGTTTAATCATAAACGTTATGGACTTGGAGAAGGGGATGCTTATGTAGATTTTCTAGTACATCAATTAAAGCCTTATATCGATAAACATTACCGTACTCAAAAAGATGCGCCCAATACAGCCATTGCAGGAAGTTCAATGGGCGCATTAATAGCCTATTATGCCACATTAAAATACCCAACTGTATTTGGTAAGGGCGGATTTTTTTCGCCGGCATTTTGGTTAGCGAAAGATACTTTAAGTGTTCTAACCGCATCTTTGGCACCAATGGCAAAGGGTAAGTACTATTTTTATAAAGGATTGCAAGAAGATGCAGATGATGTTGTAGAAATGCAACGCATAGAAGAACAGTTTGCACAATTGGCTCCAGGTATGGTTTTTACTGTAACAGATGAAAATGGTACACACACTGAAAAATATTGGCGCAAAGCTTTTGCAGAATTCTATTTGTGGTTAATGGCCGATGGATTCAATGAAGTGATAAAATTAAAAGCAGACTAGCATTTATAACAATTGCCTTCTAAAGCCAACTCGGTATTTTCAAATACGGTGAGGGCTTCTTCCAAATAAGTTTCTAAGGTTTCGTATTTAGAAGAAAAATGACCAATCAATAATTTCTTTACTTCCGCTTTTAAGGCAATAGTTGCTGCTTGAATAGTAGTACTGTGGAAATAAGCCGCAGCTCTATCTTCACTGCCTTTTAAATAAGTAGTTTCGTGGTATAATAAATCAACCCCTCTTACTTTATCAATGATACTTTCATCGTACAACGTATCGCCACAAAATGCATAAGATTTTATGGGAAGATTAGCAACCGTTACTTCTTCGTTAGGAATTATGGTTCCTTTTTTGGTCACATAATCGTGTCCGGCTTGTAGTTTATCGTAGAAAGAATTGGGTATTTCGTAAGCTTGTGCTCTTTCGGGATTAATTTTTCTAGGATTTTTCTTTTGTTTGAAAAGAAAACCATAACATTCTATACGATGCGATACTTTAAAACAGTTTACCTGAATTTTATTGTCATTTAAGATAATCCCTTCTTCGTTTAAAGGATGAAAATGTAATGGGAATGCCAATTCCGATTCCGATGCTTCCATTTGGATATCTATAATGGCTTTTAACTTAGCCGGAGCATAAATATGTAAATCTTGCTTACGGCCCAATAAACTCATGCTGTTTAACAAGCCAATAAGACCAAAATAATGATCACCATGTAAATGTGAGATGAATATATGATTGATTTTACTCCTTCTGATTTTATAGCGCGCCAATTGCATTTGGGTGCCTTCACCACAATCAATTAAATAATTTTCTTCCAAATGTTGCAATACTTGTGCCGTAGGATTCCTGTTATATGCAGGTACTGCCGAATTATTGCCTAGAATGGTGAGTGCTAACATGGGTTAAAGGAATATGTACTTTAATGCCGAAGCATTTTTTATAAGACAAACTTATGTTGAATTTCGATGCATCTAATAAAACCTCATCTATAAATTACTGTTGTTCTTACTCATCGGGAAAGTCGGACAACAGTTCTCTTTCAATTTCTTCCATCTGAACAATATCCCAAGCTTCACTCTCGGTGGGTGTTACATTCATCGTTTCTAGAAATTGATGTTCATCTAAACTGTTTTCAACAGCTGTTTGAAGTGCACAAACCACAAACGAATGATTGTTTTCGTAAAAGTGTTGTTGTGTTAATGCAATCATTTCTCCGGCTTTTTCATCTAAAAGGGCTACATGCTGCATATTTAAAATGATATGCGGTATGTCTTTTTGGAGGTGCGATTCCAATATTTCTTTCAAAGCTGCTGCCATATTAGCAGTAATTTCGGTTTCAATAGGACTAATCACCGAAAATTTTTCTTTGGTATCTATTTTGACATTCATCTCTTTACAATGTAAGTTAGTCGAAAGGTTAATGATTGAAAGTAAAGAAAAAAGCTGATTCAACTTAAAAAAGGGTATCTATTTAGAGATAAATTTTCATTTGAAAAAAGTACACCTTTTGCTTCCATTTCAATCTGATTAGTAATCTTTAGCGAGTTCTTAACATTTCAACAATCGATATTGCAGCCAAACATTTTTAAGCAAATTATCGTTATTATTGTACAAGTAAATTCATATAGAATGGATAACAATTTTTCAGCACAAGTAAAAGAAATCATTTCCTATAGTAGAGAAGAAGCTTTGCGCTTAGGCAATGATTTTATTGGTACCGAGCATTTGGTGCTGGGACTCATCAGAGATGGGGAAAATACCGCCATTAAGATACTAAAATCAATGAATGTTGATCTTTATGATCTTCGAAAGGAAATAGAAGTTTCTATTAAGGATAAAACGGGTAAAAATATTGCCAATATCAATTCGTTGCCGCTAACCAAGCAGGCCGAAAAGGTAATTCGTATTACCGTACTCGAAGCAAAAGCTACTAAAAGTCCAATGGTAGAAAGCGAACATTTATTGTTGTCTATTTTAAAGAATAAAGAAAATATTGCTACTCAAATTTTGGGCAATTTGGAGGTAGACTATGATACGTTTAAAAATGAATTGGGTTTTGTAACCAGTAATCCGCCTTCAGCCGAATTTTCGGATGAAAATGAAGATGAGTTTGATGAGGAAAGAAAGCAATATGGGGCTCAACAAAAGGGGCAACGTGCCGGCGCACCCAATCAACCCAAAACCAAAACGCCTGTTTTAGATAATTTTGGTAGAGACATTACTCGTATGGCCGAGAGTGGCTCTTTAGATCCTATTGTTGGCCGTGAAAACGAAATTGAAAGGGTATCTCAAATTTTAAGCCGACGTAAAAAGAATAATCCCATTTTAATTGGCGAGCCAGGTGTGGGTAAAACTGCCATCGTAGAAGGATTGGCATTACGTATTGTACAAAGAAAAGTATCGCGTGTTTTGTTCGATAAAAGAGTAGTGTCGTTAGATTTAGCTGCATTGGTTGCCGGAACAAAATACCGGGGCCAATTTGAAGAGCGCATGAAAGCCATCATGAATGAATTGGAAAAAAACAGGGATGTAATTTTATTCATAGATGAAATTCATACCATTGTTGGTGCAGGTGGTGCAAGTGGCTCTTTGGATGCTTCCAATATTTTTAAACCTGCTTTGGCTCGTGGCGAATTGCAATGCATAGGCGCTTCTACCTTAGATGAATATCGCATGCACATTGAAAAAGATGGTGCATTGGATCGTCGTTTTCAAAAAGTAATTGTAGAACAACCTTCTGTTGAAGAAACTATTCAAATTCTTACCAACATTAAAAGTAAATACGAAGATTATCACAATGTAGTTTATAGCGATCAAGCTATTGATGCTTGTGTGAAATTGAGTGAGCGGTATATGACCGATCGTTTATTGCCCGATAAAGCTATTGATGTAATGGATGAAGTTGGTGCCCGTAAACATATTAAAAATATTACTGTACCTCAAGATGTTATTGAATTAGAAAAGAAAATTGAAGACATTAAACTTGAAAAAAATAAAGTTGTAAAAAGTCAACGTTTTGAAGAAGCCGCTTCTTTGCGTGATTCAGAAAAAAGATTACAAGAAGAATTAGAAAAAGCAAAAAATCAATGGGAAGAAGAAAGCAAGCATAAGCGTTTCCCTATTGAAGAAGAGGATATTGCTGAAGTGATTAGCATGATGACGGGCATTCCGGTAAAAAGAATGGTACAAGCCGAAACCGAAAAATTACGCCGTATGGCCGATGATTTAAAAGGTGCGGTTATTGGACAAGAAGAAGCCATTTCGAAAGTGGTGAAAGCCATTCAACGGAATAGAGTTGGATTAAAAGATCCTAAAAAACCAATTGGTACATTTATATTCTTAGGTCCAACAGGTGTGGGTAAAACAGAATTAGCCCGGTCATTGGCACGTCATATGTTCGATAATGAAGATTCATTAATTAGAATCGACATGAGCGAATACATGGAAAAATTTACGGTGAGCCGTTTAATTGGAGCACCTCCCGGATATGTGGGTTACGAAGAAGGCGGTCAATTAACAGAACGTGTTAGAAGAAAGCCATACAGTGTTATTTTGTTAGATGAAATTGAAAAAGCACATCCAGATATTTACAATATTTTATTGCAAGTTTTAGATGATGGACAATTAACCGATGGTTTGGGTAGAAAAATTGATTTCAAGAATACGCTCATCATCATGACTTCTAACATTGGGGTTCGCCAGTTGAAAGATTTTGGTGAAGGGGTTGGTTTTGCCACTGCATCGAGAGTAAAAAATGCAGATGAAAATAACAAAGCGGTCATTGAAAAAGCGTTGAAACGTACATTTAGTCCGGAGTTTTTAAACCGTATCGACGATGTGGTTATTTTCAACTCACTTTCAAAAGCAGATATATTTGGCATCATTGATATCTTGATGAAAGGCGTGATGAAGCGTTTGGTGAATCTTGGATTTTCAATGGAACTTTCTACCGAAGCCAAAGATTTTATTGCAGAAAAAGGTTACGATTCTCAATTTGGCGCTCGTCCTTTGCATAGAGCCATTCAAAAATATTTAGAAGATCCTTTAGCCGAGGAAATTTTAAATATGCATGTTAAAGAGGGGGATACTTTAATTGCAGATTTAGACAAGGAAACCGAAAAAATTAGATTTACGGTTAGGCATGCAGATCCGGTGATTGAACCGGCTCCCGAAGCATAAAATTTCGAAATATAATTTAAAGCCTCTCTGTAAAGGGAGGCTTTTTCTTTTGAAGCCTGCTTTTTTTTATTGACTTTTGCAATAATGGAAAAGATAATTGTTACAATCGATGGTTGGTCGTCTTGCGGAAAAAGTACTATTGCACGTCAGTTGGCAAAACGATTGGGATATGTGTATGTAGATAGCGGAGCAATGTATCGTGCCATTACATTATATTTTTTGAGGAACCATATAGATTGGACAAATGATGCAGCTGTTCTAGAAGCCTTACAGAATATCAGTATTGAGTTTGAGTTTAATGAAGCCAACCAACAATCGGAGATTTTATTGAATGGCGAAAATGTAGAGTATTTAATTAGAGATTTAGTAATTGCCGAAAAAGTAAGTGATGTGGCAGCAATTGAAGCTGTACGAACTTTTGCTGTAGCTCAGCAACAAAAAATAGGTGATAAAAAAGGCATTGTTATGGATGGAAGGGATATTGGTACAACCGTTTTTCCCAATGCCGAATTAAAATTTTTTGTTACGGCCGATCTTGCTGTTCGTGTTGGAAGACGCTATAAAGAGTTGATCAATAAAAATCCACATGTTACATTAGACGAGGTTCAACATAATTTAGAAATGCGAGATTATATCGACTC
>JBMOEQ010000102.1:0-10381 GCA_049314655.1 Ferruginibacter sp.
GTGTAAATAATAATACAATTATAAGGGAAGGGGTCGTAGGGCGTAAGCCCGAAGGGCGGAATAACCGTAGGTTTCCCTACCTTAGGTAATAGACAGCAAGATAGCAAAATACCGCTAAAATGATGGAAACCACCCATATTGGCACCACCACCTGCCCCAAATCCGCCGCCACCCGGACCGCCAAAGCCGGTGCCAAATAATAACCCAGTAGATCCTAATGCACCGCCTGTTCCATTGTAATTTGCTCCACCCCCTGCAGCATTTGAACTGCCTCCTGTTCCAACACTTCCAGCACTATTTAATCCACCACCACCTGCTCCAGAGTTAGCCGTACCGCCGTTTCCATTTCCTCCAGGAATATTTCCATCCCCGCCGTCTCCGTAATAAGCACCACCTCCACCACCGGCCGCTATAAGTAATAATGTACCGGATGAAAGGCGAACGCCTGAAGCACCACCACCACCACCACCACCAGGACTGGTATTGGGGTCGTAGTTGATATAATCAATGGGAGGAATAGCACCCGGTGAACCTGCATTGGCCTGTAGCACTTGTCCGGATGATAAAAAGAAAACACCCGCACTTGATGCGCCTCTTCCACCATTACCAAGCACTAAATACCCGGTTTCTGAACTAAAGTCATCTTTAGTAACCCCTTCCCCACCTTTTGCGCCACTGGCGGTAATTTTTATTTTATATGTACCGCCTGCGGGCACTACCCATTGTCCTGTTACACTGTTCGTGGAAGGACTGGTAGATGAAATATTTAAAACACCACCCGAACACTGTCCAAGGGTTCTATTACTCATTAATCCAATGAATGAGAAGAGCAGCATCCACGCATATAATTTGAAAGTTTCAAATGCTTTTGAACCCATTTTAAGCGGGCATAAATTAACTGCCTTTGGAGATATTGGATGCATGTTGGAATAAAAAATTTTTTTCATAGAAATGAATAAATATTTATAATGTATTAACTCTTTATTACCCTTATTTTTCGCTCAAAACAATTAGCAATAATTTGAGGCTTTGATGAATGGTTTTTGGTAAAGATATTTTCCCATTCTACAAATTACAAGGTTATATAATGCTTAACAATTACTCCATATTCGCCTGATAATTTCAAATCTACTTTATCATTAAAGATCAACCCAAACTAAAACCCCGCCAGCTAAGCCAACGGAGTTTTAGGGTATAAACTAATGGCATATAATGCCTAATATGCTCTATTCTACAATAATCTTTATCCGTTTACTCCCTACATTGCTTTGCAACAATAAATGATACATGCCTGTAGACAGAGAAGTGGAGATAGGTAACGTTACATTGCCGGTAGCCTGAATACGCTCGTTGGCTATATTTGTAGAAAATTTTCTACTCAGTTTTTTATGCGTCGTAAAATGCCGGATAATTAATAGTAAATGGATGGTAATGCTGGTTTTTTTCGGTTTACTCCTTTTCTTAGCGGTAAAGAAAAAATAAACCGCAGAGGAGCAGAGACGCAGAGGTTTCGCAGAGAGATTGATGAAAACTCAGCGTTTCTCCATTTCCTCAATTTCTCCGCGGTAAATAAAAAAAATAAACCGCGGAGCGGCAGAGACGCAGAGCTTTCACAGAGAGATTAAATAAGACTCAGCGCAACTCCGTGTACTCCTTTTCTCAGCGATAAAAAAAGTGATTAAAATTTAAGCCCCAAACAATTCTGTCATTTGTTGAATTACTTCAACCGGTGGTTTAGCATAAAAAATTCCTTTAGTTTGTTCTTTTCTAATTCCTCTTAAAAACAAATAGAGCACGCCGCCAAAATGCGTTTCATAATCAAAATTGGGCAAGCGCTGCGATAAATATTTACATACCGCAACCGAATAAATATGGTACTGCAGGTGATAATTGTTCTCCGCCATCGCCGCATCTACAGCCTTGTTTGAATAGTGTTCTAATTGATCGCCTAAGAAATTAGATTTCCAATCGAGGATATAATATTTTCCTCCATATTCAAAAAACAAATCTACTTTACCATTCATTAACCCCTCCAATTGCTTGTAATTTTTAACCATTAGCGGAACTGTATCTGTAGATAATTTTTGTATCCCCTCTACTTGAAAAGGTTTAACCGTAAAATCAAATTCAAATTCATTGATGCGTTGTGCTGTTGAAACTTGTGCTAAAGTAAATTCATTTCCATTGCAACAAAGTTTAACCTGCAATACTTCATTTAATAAATTACCCAATTGAAGCATATAATCATCCTGATTACCCGGTGATAAACGTTTTAAAGATTGTTCAATGGTTGCAGCCCAATAAGTGTCTTCCATGAAATCAATATGCTCAAAAATATGGTGCAATAAAATTCCGGTATGGTTTCCCTTTTTCAATTGACGGAATACAAACTCACTATACTCATCTGTTTTATTTGTAGAAATAGGCTTCACCCAATACCCATGTTCTGGATTTAAAAAAGTATAACTCATTTTCCGCCAGTTGGTTTGCAACAAAGAAAAATTTTCGGCTAGTTTATAATTGATAGGATATTCTTGTACACCCGAACGATATTGAAAATCAAGTGGAATACTTGGCGCTTCAGAAAATTCAATATTTGACGGCTTTTGTGTAATTAAAATTTCTGCAAAAGGCGAAAATGAAGAACTCACCTTTGATGATTTTTTACAGAGATAGCATTTGTATTTTGCTCTTGTAATGGCAACATACATTAATCTGCGATTTTCTTGTTCAAATTGCTTTTCTACTTCAAGCAATTGTTCATTGTTTAAAATGTTATCATTTGCAAATACATATTGTTCATTTGTATTGTCTCTGAAATTTACTATAACTCGATCTTTTCTTTTGTTTTTCTTGATTTCACTTATGGCTGCACTCATATCCAAAAATGGTGCTATAACAATATTATATTCTAATCCCTTGCTTTTGTGAATTGTAATAATTTTTACCGCATCTTCATCACTTTCTATTCGTTGAACAAACTCATCTCCTTCTACAGCATTTCCTTGTATGGCTTTTTGCATCCAATGTACCAATTCAATAGGCGCATATTTTTTATTGACTTGTGTTTTGTGTAATAATTCAATCAACTGAAGGAAGTTAGAAAGTATACGTTCTCCATTGATTACAGTGTCTTCTAAAAAATTAGACTTCACATTATAATCTGTCATGAATTTCATTAACATTACATACACCCCTTCTTTTAGCCAAGCATCTTGATAATTTTTAAACTGCTGTAATACCAACTCTTCATGGAGGTTTTTGATAGTATTAATATCGAAACCAGTAATTGATGATAAAAGTGCTTTATTAATTTTGCTTAAATTGATATCGTGTACCGCTTCTAATACCCATAACAATTCTTTCGCTTCATTGGATTCTAAAATTTTAGTTTCATCAATTGTAACTGCCGGAATTTTATATCTAGCTAAAGCTGATTTTATATTTGCACCTTGATAATTACTTCGAACTAATATACCTATATCAGATGGGCGTACTTTGCGTTTTTTTTCTTTATCAATTAATTCATAGTCTACATTACTCAATAAATCAATAACTGTACACACTACATCGGTTAGGGCGTCTTCTTTATTTTTATAAGATATTATGCTGATGGGCACAACCGGAGCATTGGCAACATATAAGCCATTATTGGTGTTAGCTTGAGGCGCATTTACATTGGTATATTTAATAGCATCTAATTCATTTTCATAATAAAAAGTATCAAAATCGGGCGTTGGTAAAAAGAAATTATTTTGGGCCTCAATAATTGCTTTTGAAGACCGATAATTGGTGTTCATTTCATATTTATGTGCTACAGCATTTCCTGCTTTGAAGTAGGTATAAATATCTGCTTTTCGCCAAGCATAAATTGATTGTTTGGGATCGCCGATGTAAAACAATATTGATCCCGATCCAAAGAGCGCATTGAATATTTCGTACTGCTGTTTGTCAGTATCTTGAAACTCGTCAATAAAAACTGCTTGATATTTTTTACGTAATGCCGTTATGAGTAATTGATTGTTATTGGCTATAACTGCATGGTGTAATTTTTGAATCATGTCGTCGAAAGCTAATCTACTGGCCTTTTCCTTTTCAGATTGAATTTGTGCGTTGATTTCTAAAACCGACAATTGTAATAATTGATTGCAGAAATTATTCAACAAATCATTCAAAGTTTGTTTAAACGTATTTAGTGTTTCTAGTAACGGAAGTATATCTCTAAATATTTTTTGCACATACTTTTTATCTGCCAGGGCAATAACTGCTTCAAGTAATCGGGGGATGTTATCAAATAAAGTCGCTAAACTATTTCTTGCATAAGTATCTTTAATACAAGCTTCCAACAAACGATCTCTGTTATCTGTTAAATAAATTTCACCTTCCTCTATCACCGCATTCATGTTTTCCTTGGAAGCATTGATGCGCAGTACTAATGTGCTTATATTTTCATTCGATAAAAGATTTTGCGCCAATGGCGATAACTGTAATATTTGTTTTCCTCCCAAAACATTTTTGATGGTTTCGAAAACAATTTCTCTTGAAAAATAAACTGGTGTAATAGCAGCTAATACTTCGGTATTCATTACAACAATATATTTACGCCAAAACTGATTCACCGCATCTACAGTTAGTTCTTCCAAATCAGATTCGCTTAAAGCCTCAGCACCAAAAACTTGATTGGTTTCAAAAGCATATTCGGTGAGGGTACGCTGACAAAAACTATGAATAGTTAAGATGGATGTTTCATCTAAAAACAAAATGGCTTTTTTTAACCGATCGGAAGTTTCTTCAATACCAACTGTATCTATAGAACGACTTACCATTTCTTGAATAGTAGCATCACTAATAGCAATTTGTTTGCTGGCTTGGTATGCCATACGAATAAAAGCACGAATGCGAGTTTCTAATTCAGCAACGGCTGCTTTGGTAAAAGTTACCATTAAAATTTCCGCAATGGGAATATTCTTTTCTAAAATTAATCGTAAAGCAAGAATGGCAATGGAATAGGTTTTACCTGTGCCTGCGCTAGCTTCAATAAGATTACTATCCTGCAAAGGCACTGTTTGCGCATTAAATAAAGTAGCTGGTGATTTTTTTTTCATATTCCTATATTATTGAATTACACCGGGCATTAATTGATTGATTTCTTCTAATATATCTAGCGTATTTTTTTGTAATGCATCAAAATTTTCTACCTCAAAAAAATCGTTTTCATAAGCTTTAATCATCCATTCATTATTAAATGTATAATCATATTCGCTATGAAAAAGACTTTCTATTTTTCCAACAAATTCTGATGCTTCAAGTTGAAATAAATCGAATGGCTTACTAAAATTTGGTACAAATAAAAACGGCTCTTTAAATCCGGATGTATAATAACCCACCAAAACTTCTAATCTTCTTATTGCAGCCTCTTTAGAAATTGTACCGCCCGCAATTCTATATTCAGCATCTTGTTGAAATGGAATAAATATCAATTCTACTTTTTCGCCTTGTGCCGTAGCTAACAAATAGCACAAATATGCATCCACTGCATGTTTAGTAAAATTTTTAGAATCGGTAAACAGTATCATTTTATCGCCATAAATATTACCCACAGTGCCTGTTACTAAAATATTATTGAGTAATAATTTTATATTGATTGATGCTACTGGCTCATTTTGTGTAAGCGCGTTAATGGTATCTTTCATGGGTTGTACCTTTTCAATAAATGCATTGAATTGTAACTGTCCCATATTTTTCAAAGGCAACGCTCCAGATCGAATGGCTCTTTCAAAATAACTTGCATAATCGGCTTCATTTATATAAAGTAAATCATTTACAATACCCCACTTTTGCAATTTTTCAACTTCAAAAAGTTCGGTATCGGGCAACAAAACTTCTTCCTCATTATAATATATTCCTAATCCTTTATTGAAATAGAACTTAATAGGATCTTTAAAAAAGCGTTGTAAATCATGAACCGAAATTTCATCGAAAGTAAAATCAATAGCATCTTTTGACTCGGCATAAAAAGGCAATTCAGATTTATACTTATCGTCGCTCAAATAAGCATACAGTTCGCCGCCATTAAAGTATTGCTGACTAAATCCATGTAAAGGATGTTGTGTAACCAAGGTATCGGGCACAGCTAATCCGTTAGAATCAACACCTCGAAGTATATAATCCATCAATTCATCTACTAAAGAAGAGGGTGGAATTTTAGCGCCATCTTTTGAGCTTTTACCCAAGTAACTGAGGTAAAGGTATTTTTCGGCCGATAAAATGGTTTCTAAGAAAAGGTGCTTGTCGTTGTCTTTGATATTTCTATCGCCTTTACGTTTTTGTTGTTCTAATAAATTAAAACTGAGTTTACTTTCTTTTCTTGGAAATTGATCAAAATTCATTCCCAACATGGCCACCACTTTAAATGGAATACTGCGCATTGGAATGAGTGAACAAAACGTAATACCCGAGCCTCCAAAAGATTGCGATTTTGAATCGGCATGCAGCATATCTAAAAAGCTATGTTTAAAAACTTCAAAAGATATTTCTGCATCACTCACTGCAATAAGTGAAGTAAGTTTTTCGAGGTAGTTTACTAAATATTGGTAATCTTCATCTTCCTTTTCTCCGGCTTCAAAAATGATGTTTTCTACCAACAGTTGCAAGTATTCAATCCACTGGGCTAAACTCTTTTTGTTTTGTCTTGCTTCAATAAAACCATGCAATACTTCAATGAAATGTGTGAATTGAATTAAGCCTTGTGTGGCATTACCTTCAACAATATCTAAAGGAACAAACGTATCGTTTTCATCACTAAATACCGGCTCGCCATACATACATATTCCATACATAATTCTTTTTAAACCATACGCCCAACTAAAATATCGCGTATCATTTTCATATGCGCCAGAAAATCCAAATCGGATATTTGCTGCTGCAACAGCTTTTCTAATTGTTTCAATATCTGTAATTCCAAATCGATTGCGGATATAGGGCGATTCTAACAATTCTAAAATTTCTTCTACCTTAAAGCTATCTGGTTTTAAAGACAAAACCAGTTCAATAGCGGTAAACATATTATTACCCGAAACAATTTTTTCATCGGCAATAGTATATGGAAAATGATAAGGTGCATTATCGAAAATTGCACGGATATAAGGTGCGTAGCTATCAATATCGGTAACCATTACTACAATATCCCTTGGAGATAAAACTTCCTTTTGTTCATCCACCAAATGCACTAAATAATTATACAATACTTCTACCTCTCTAACCGGAGTAAAACAAGCGTTAATTACCAACGAACCATCTTTAAGCGATTGTAATGGAATAATATTTCTCTCTTCCTCTGTTGCATTAAGAAATATATCTGCTTGAATTATTTTTAATAAAGTATTGGTATGATCAGGCGGTACTGCTAAATCGTCGTTGTAGTAATTGATGTATGCCTCATCTTGAAACAATAAGGAAAAACTATCTTTAATGATAGTGCCCCAGCTGTTTAATAAACTATTTCCAACAGCAACATATTCAAGGTCTGATTGCTTTTGCTTTTTCAATAATCGTGCAATATCTTTTTCAGATTTATCTTCTAACCAATAAGCCAAAGGCGCCGGATTGATTAAATAGAAACTGATAGAGATATAGTTGGATAAGGCATTGAATAATTTTAAATAAAATGGGGTAATTACAGCAATACCAAAAAATTGTAAACGAGGAAGTTTTGATTTTAAAATATGTTGTTTGCTTTCATTTTGCAATGCATCGATGATAAATTCTATCATGCCTGTTTTATCCAACATGGTTTCATTGGAAAGTTGTTGAATGCGTATCCATAAATATTGTTGCCAATCGTTTTTTACAGAACTGATGTTTGCTGCATTCCACGATTGAATAATATCTGGACGATACATTTGATATTGGTCAAACAAATCGGCCACTTTTGTAGCCAATGCAATTTGTTTTACTTCGTGATTGGCATAATAAGAAGCGATGAAAGGAAATTTTTGAAGAAAATCTGCATCGCTAAGCAAGTGGTAAATATTCCACTTAACAAAATCTACAGCTAATGCTTGTTTACTTGCACCACCTAACCAAAAATAAATTCGGGTAACAATATCATTGGGTTTATTAAAGGCACAATTTGCAGTGATGCCGGTATTTTCGGCCAATTTAATTTTAAGCCAACTATTCATTCCTTCGGTTTGAGTTACAATTTGCTGGGTAACAAAAACGCCTAATGGATTTTGCTGAAGTTCGGTAGAAAGTTGTTTCGCTAATTGGGTTAAGGAATTGGAAACATATAATTGTGTTGGCATGATTACGATTGTGTGTTAACGAATTTCCTGAAAACGATCTGTTATTCCCGATGCTCTTTTTACGGTATCGGCGGTTGTTTCAAAAAGTATCTCCGCCGAAGTTTGAACAACAACTGATTTTTTTGCTCTAGTAACAGCCGTATATAAAAGCTCTCGTGTGAGTAATGGATTACCTCTTTGTTGAGGCAATATTACCCAAACATGGTCGTACTCCGAACCCTGGCTTTTATGTATCGTCATTGCAAAAACGGTTTCGGCATCGGCAATATATGCAGGTAATATAGCATGCAGTGTATTATCACTGTCTAAAAACCAAGCCCTTAAATTACCATTGGCATCTTTTCGTACAATACCGATATCGCCATTAAATAATTTTAACTCCGGATAGTTTTTGGTGATGATGATAGGGCGGTTTTCATAAAAGGTATTATCTAATTTTATAAGTCCCTTTTGCTTTAAATACGATTCAATAAAAGCATTGGTTTTATACAATCCTTGCTCACCTTCTCGCACCGCACATAAAACCCTTAGTAGGTTGAGTTTATTGAGCGCTTCAACAATATCGGTTTCTTGAATAAAATCTTGATAGCCTTGAATAAAGTTTTCAAAAAGTTGAACATCAAATAAGGTGTCAATTTTTACTGTTGTATTGGTAGAATCGATTAAAAAATCATTCAACGTGTCGCCATCATTTTGCAAAATGGCTTTACTAAATTTTCCAATGCCTCCTATACTATTAAAACGATGACTTCTTTGCAATTCGATGATATGATTTGCTAAAGGATGGAAGCTGGTTTGAATATAATGATCAGAAACTTTTCTGGCTTTGTCTTGTATAAAACCATTGATAAAGCTTGCTGTAGATGCATTAAAAGAATTGGATGCATTTTGAGCGTTACACAAATCGCCGAATAAACTGCCCGCTTCAACTGCAGCCAATTGATGCTTATCGCCTAATAAAATGAGTCGGGTTGTTTTTTGAACAGCCGATAATAATTTTGCAAACAAAGCAACATCTATCATAGACGATTCATCAATAATAATTACATCATAGGGCAAAGGATTGTTTTTGTTGTACTTAAAGTTTACAGAGTTTGGATTGTATTTTAATAATCGATGTAATGTATTGGGATGCAAAGCAGAAAATTTTTCTCGTACTGCTGGCGATAATGGCAATTTGGTTTGTGCTAAAGATTCGGCCATACGCATAGCCGCTTTGCCTGTTGGCGCTGCAAGAGCAATGGTATAATTTGGATTGATGGTAAATAAAAGAGATAATAATTTAGCTACTGTAGTGGTTTTTCCGGTACCAGGTCCGCCGGTGATGATGGTAAAATTATGCAATACTCCTTGAATAGCTGCAGCCAATTGCCAATCGATTTGTTCGTTGGGAGGCAATAATTTAATATCGTCATCAGCTTGAAAACTCCCCACTAATTCTTTAATGGTTTGTAAGGCTTCTTGGCGCTGATCTTTTTCATTGGCTTCTTCCTTTAATAATTGCCCTATAGATTGTAAAACCATTGTTTCGTAAGTGAAATAACGCTGTAAGTACAATTTATCTTGATATACAATAAAAGGCTTAAGTTCATCAACTGTAGTGCCAACCAATGATGGAATTTGTTTTAGTTTTTCAGCATAATATGGCGTTGGATATGGAATTGATGCGCTAAATTTATTGGCTTCAAATACATCTACACAAATATGACCTTCTTGCATCCTTTGAGATAAGAGGTACGCAAAAGGTTTTAAAACCGGATGTTTGAAATATTCGGCAAACTGTTGGTGAACATCATTAATGGTATGCATTTGTATAATAATCTTGCTTCAACTTGAAATTAAGTAATTAATGTAAAGATACACGGCACAGTAGTAAGGTATTTGAGAAGTTGAAAGGTGTGTTTCATTTTTTATTTTTTTACCGCGGAGAAAAAGAGTACACGGAGTTACGCTGTGTTTTCATTTAATCTCTTTGCGTTACCTCTGCGTCTCTGCTCCTCTGCGGTTTATTTTTTCTTTACCGCGGAGAAAAGGAGGAAATGGAGAAACGCTGAGTTTTCATTAATCCCTCTGCG
>JBMOEQ010000103.1:0-10313 GCA_049314655.1 Ferruginibacter sp.
ACCATACAAACGCAAGCACTAACTACTACTGTTACCAATTCATACAATTATTATCAAAATAAAGAAGTTGAAGAAGTAGTTGTTACAGCAGATAATGGTTATGCAAAGAAAAGTAGAAATCTTGCCAGTGCAACTCAAAACGTTACCGTTGATCCTAGTACTTTACAAGCGTATACTACACTGAATCAAAGTCAGCTTAATACCAATTTTGAAATCGACTTGCCTTATGATATCAATAGCGATGGCACAGCACATAGTGTAACCATCAGAGATCAAAAAGTAAATGCCAGTTTAAAAAATTATGCGGTACCTAAAATGGATAAAGATGCGTATTTGTTAGCCGGATTAACCGATTGGCAAGAACTGGAATTGTTGCCCGGCACAGCTAATATCATTTTGGATAACACCTATTTAGGTAAATCTTATATAGATCCAAACAGTACTGCGGATACATTGAATATTTCAATGGGTAAAGACAAACGTATTGCTTTGAAACGTGAATTGATGAAGAACTTTACGTCGAGCAAAAACAATGGCAGCAATACCATTCAAACCTTTACTTACGAAATCACTGTTAAAAACAATAAGTCATCGGAAGTAGATATTACCTTAAAAGATCAATATCCGTTGAGTAATATTAAAGAAATTGAAATAAAATTACTGTCAAGTGAAGAAGCCAGTGTAAATGAAGAATTGGGCATTTTAAATTGGCAAATCAAATTAAAACCAGGAGAAAGTAAGAAAGTTCGTTTTTCATATAGTGTGAAATACCCGAAAGACAAAAAAATAAATAATCTCTAATTTTTTCGGGAAGTGCTCCATAACGGTATCGGTGTAAAAACCGGTGCCGTTCTTTTTTTAGTAGAAGAACTGTAATTTTGCGGCATGTCTATTGCAAATATTATCAAAGAAAAAGTTAGTAACAGTTTAACGGCTATTTACAATCAACCCTTTACGCATCAAGATTTTCAAATAAATTTAACCAAACCCGAATTTGAAGGCGATTATACCATCGTGTTGTTTTCATTGGTGAAATCATTGAAACAATCGCCTGATGCTATTGGTAATGCGTTGGGTGAGCAATTGATAAAAGACAATCCAAATTTATTTACGGCTTATAATATCATCAAAGGATTTTTGAATTTAACCATAGCTGATAATTGGTGGTTGAGTTTGTTGCAAGAGCAATATGCCAATAATTCATTTGGCAAAAAATCTAGTAATGGTCAAAAAGTAATGGTAGAATATTCTTCTCCCAATACCAATAAGCCTTTGCATTTGGGCCATTTAAGAAATAATTTCTTGGGTTGGAGTGTAGCCGAAATTTTAAAAGCCAATGGTTTTGAAGTTATTAAAAGTTGCATTGTAAATGACCGTGGTATTCATATTTGTAAAAGTATGATTGCTTGGCAACTATTTGCAAATGGGGCAACACCTCAATCTACCCACACTAAAGGCGATCATTTTGTTGGTGATTATTATGTACAATTCAACAACGCGTATAAACAACAAGTAGATGAATTGGTACAGGGTGGAATGGTGGCAGCATTGGCAGAGAAGGAAGCCCCTATCATGAAAGCCACTCAACAAATGTTGCTCGATTGGGAACAAGGAAAACCGGAAGTAATTGAATTGTGGAAAACCATGAATCAATGGGTATATGCGGGCTTTGATGTAACGTATAAAAGAATCGGCAGCAATTTTGATAAAACCTATTACGAAAGCAATACGTATCTGTTGGGAAAAAATATTGTGCAGCAAGGGATGGATAAAAAAGTATTTTTTCAAAAAGAAGATGGAAGCATTTGGATTGATTTAACAGATGATGGATTAGATGAAAAAATTGTTCAACGTAAAGACGGTACATCGGTTTACATTACTCAAGATATTGGATTGGCTTTACAGAAATATGAAGAATATAATATTGATCAAAGTATTTATGTGATTGGCAATGAGCAAAACTATCACATGAAAGTTTTGCAATTGATTTGTAAGAAATTGGGAATGCCCAATGCTGATAATATTTTTCATTTAAGTTATGGAATGGTAGAATTAACTACCGGTAAAATGAAAAGCAGAGAAGGCACAGTGGTAGATGCAGATGATTTGGTAGATGAAATGGTAGCTACTTCTAAAAAGCATACAGAGGAATTAGGTAAGGTTAAAGATTTTACTGAAGTAGAATTGGATGCTTTATATGATACCATAGGTTTGGGCGCCATGAAGTTTTATTTGCTAAGGGTTGATCCTAAAAAAACGATGGTATTTAATCCGGAAGAGAGTATCGATTTTCATGGATTTACAGGTCCGTTTATACAATATACCCATGCAAGAATTAAAAGTATATTAAGAAAACTATCAACAGAATCTACTACAGAAAATATGGCTACTGATGCCACATTAGAAGTATTAGAAAAGGCCTTGTTGGTACATTTAGAGCAATATCCTGCAGCCATTGAACAAGCGTGCACTGAACAAAATCCATCTGTAATTGCGATATACATTTTTAATTTAGCCAAAACATTCAATTCTTTTTATACCGTGCATTCTATTGCTAATGCCGAAACTGCCGAGAAAAAACAATTGCGTTTGAAGATGGCGCAATTCACCGCCAATGTTATACAATCGGGTATGCAGTTATTGGGTATTCAGGTGCCAGAAAGGATGTAAATTTCTTTTAGTGTAAATTAAATAAGACACTACCCTAACATTTGAATGAGTCCTTCTTTAAAAGATAAAGGCTGATAATTGAGTGTTTGCATTGCTTTATCGATGATGAATCCGGTTTTAGGTGGACGTTTACCAGGTTGCGTAAAAGTAGCTGCAGTAACTTTTTCAATTAATGATTGATCTAAATGTAAATATTCGGCAGTTGCTATGGCCATATCGTAAGGTGTTAGCATTTGGGCTCCGGAGATATGATAAATGCCTGTTGCATTTTTTATTACTGCACTTATAATTCCTTTGGCTAAATCCTCTACATAAGTAGGTGTGCGCCATTGGTCGTTTACTACTTTAATAGGTTTTCCTGCTTCCAAATTATTTTTTACCCAGCGAATGATGTTAGATCGAGTGCCATCGTAACTATTGCCATACACTAAAACAGTTCGAATAATATTCCAGGATAAATCACTTGTTTGAACGGCTTTTTCGGCAGCTAATTTACTACTACCATAATAATTTACCGGAGCTGGAAGATCGGTTTCAATATAAGGACCAGTTTCTCCATCAAAAACAAAATCGGTAGAAATATAACTGAAAAATGCACCCACTTCTTCTGCTGCTTGAATTAAAAATCGTGTAGCCGTAACATTAATATTCCAACATGCGATAGGATTAAGTTCGCAATCATCTATTTGCGTCATGGCTGCGGCATGAATAATTGCGTCTGGACGAATTGTAGCAATAAGATCAGCCACTCTTATTCCATCCGTCAAATCTATTTCGTGATAATATAAATGATTGGATAATAATTCCGGAATACGCTTCTCTCCTCTTCCCAACGCATGAACAATTGAAGAAGGATGTGATTGTGAAAGTAGGTTAACCAATACTTGTCCTAATAATCCATTAGCTCCGGTAATTACTATTTTCATGAATGCTTAAACTTAATTTTCAATTACCGTTGGTGCACCAGCTACAACCCATGTTGCAAAAATTTCAGAAATCTTCCAAGATTTGCCGGCATATTTTGTTGGTCGGGCAGCAACATATTTTAAAAATGCTTTTACATCTGCAACGGTAGTTTTATTTTTCATAAACGCTAAGATATTTTCACCTTTATAAGTACCTTCAGTAATAGCAACATCTTGCATTTGCTGTTCTATCATCGTTTTTCCGGTGAATTGAATATCATCTACCAGTTTCTGTAAGTTATTGAGCTCAATTGTTTCATCCATATATTTTAATACAGAAACATCGCTGATCATTGGAGCTTCATATACATCGAGTAATATAATTCCATGTTCAATCACTCCATAAAGTACCCCTTTGTATAAATTGGGCAATTGTATTTGCGTATAGATAAGATCTCCTTTTGTTGGCTTTCTGCTACTTTTTGCATGATTGATGGTGAAGTAATAGTAATCACCTTTAATTAAGTTACAACGGCCATATCCAATCATTACAACAGATGTATCTTCTTGCGACCATAAACTTTTAAAAACGCCTAAACGCTTTTCGGTTATAGCTAAACCAGTAGGCAATTTAATTTGAACAATTGCAATACTATCACTTGGATTTAGTATATAATCTGTTATTGGAAATGCTATACGCTTTAATGCTTCTTCTTGGGCAAATACAGAAAAGCTTATACTTAATAGTATGACGGTTAAGATTTTTTTCATGATTTTTTATTTCGAAATTAACCTAATGCACTTATAGCTTAAATCCGTACCAGTACTGATTAGCGTTAAGATTATCTTAATTTGATGCCCAAATTTTCGCAAACAAAACTCCAAATATCTGTAGCTTCTTCAATTTGTTTAGAAGTGGGCGTTCCTGCTCCATGTCCGGCTTTTGTTTCTATACGAATTAAAGTTGGATTGGTTCCTTCATTATATTCTTGCAATCAAGCGGCATCAATTACTTCATAAAAATCCATAGCAATTTTACTATCTAAATTTTTGCGGTTGATTTATTTTTAAATGCCCAAATGGTTATCACTATTCCGGTGACAAATAGAAATAGGGCAATAAACTGAGCCTGACTAAAATGCATTCCAAATAAAGGGTACTCGTGATTGACCCTTATTTTTTCAATAACAAATCGTTCCAAACCATTTAAAACTAAATAAATGCCTAACATAGCTCCGGGTGCTTTTATACGTTTTCTAAAAATCCATAAAATCAAAAACAATAAAGCAGAAATTACTGTTTCATAAATGGGGGTTGGAAATACAGGAGAAGGCAATACCCTATTGTGCTCATCAGTAACACCAGGTATTAAAATGCCATCTTTATTTACGTTTTGTGGATAGTTGTATGCATATAACCATACCGGTAAAAATGAAGGAGCTTTTACTGCCATGTGAGGCACTTTTTCTAAACTTTCACTTACACGATCCGTAACACCAATAGCACGGGCATTGACAGAATCTTGTACTTCACCTTTTAAAAAATAGGTATTATATTTTTTCAACTGTTGCTGAAATTGTTCGGGTGTTGCCTCTACAATTTTACCATTGGTATCGGTAATATAGGCGCTGTTGTAAATACCCCAATCGCCATCACCGGAAACCTGACAACCAATGCGACCTACAGCATAAGCCAATAACATTGCAATAGCAATGGCATCTGCCATATGAATGAATCGAATGTTTTTACGATAGGCATAATACCATAAAGATGCAGTTGCTAAAATTAAACCACCATAAAAAGTTAATCCGCCTGCAGAAAATATACGTTCTATGGGGTTTGCAATAAACTCTTCCCAATTTTCGAGATTATCAAAAAGCTTAGCACCAATAATTCCGGATACCAATGAAATAATAACGATATCGCCTACCCGGTCGTGCGGCCAAATACGTACAATTCTTTGTTCAGGTTCTTTTAATTGTTGCTTTTTCTTTTCTCTCCATTTTAAAGCTGCTAAAATTGCACCGATAGCTAAACCTGCAAGAATATTACCTTCTCCGGAAAAGATATAGGTTTGCGGACTCATATCTTCGGGCTTATTTAGAAATAGGCCAATAAGTTTAAACCCAAATACAAATCCGGTAAAAAAATTAATCAATAAATCTGTAATAGAAGCAGGTTCGCCAACAGTAATTTGTTCTTCTCTAGGAAATAACAATCCTTGTTTTTCTTTGCGTTTTAATTCGGTAGTAATTACAATTGCTGCTACAACAAAACCCATGGCCACCATTAAGCCAAATGTGTTTAAAAAACCTAAAGTGTGCCACTCTACTCCAAACCAGTCTTTAAAAACGTAGTATAAATTGGGATACATAGTAATAGATGTATTAAGTATTGCAAGATATTCAATTATTGCTTTAGAAAATGTTATAGTGAAATGAAATCATTACTACACAAAAATGGGCTGCATTTGACTGCAGCCCTATATTTGGTTGAAATGGATACTTTATTATTGTACAATAACCTTGGTTACTTGCTGTGTTTGATCGGGCGCAATTAGGGTTAATTGATACATTCCTTTGGCTAAATTGCTTGAAGGTTGAATGGTTTCAGTAACGCTTCCACCATCGTGTTGAATGGTTTTAGAAATTAACCTTTGTCCAATTGCATTGGTAACAACAACAGTATAAGTTCCTTTGGTAAGGTTATTCATTTGCAAACCAATAGTGCCATCCGTAATTGGATTAGGGAATACAGCGATACCAGCTTTTACATTGCCTTTAGAAACTTTTACTACTTTACTATATTGGAAAGTGCCGTTGATGCCTAAACTTTTAATACGGTAAAAATTATCTCCGTTTTGAGCATGTGTATCTAACCATTGGTAAGCTGCTGTGCCACCATTTACTCCAGTAGCAATGGTATTGTTCAATTGTGTAAATGTTCTTCCATCTGTAGATTTTTCAACATCGTAAGAAGCGATATTGATTTGATTGTCTACTTGCCATTCTACTTGAATATCGTTGTTACGAGCACTTGCTTTTACTTGTGTAAAGGTTACCGGTAATGGGCCGCCGGCATAACCAAATACAATGATAAAACGATCTTGATTTTTTGAAGCAGCATCAGCTGTGATATCAAAACTAAACGTTGTTGTATCTGTATAACTTAATGCAGTGCTTGAATTGGTGAAACGGTCAACTAAACGAGCACCTAAAGTAGGATCAATATTTGTTAGCGCAAATTTGATGATATAATTACGTTCGGTTGTTTTATTTAAACGTAAGAAAACGGTATCAGGAGTATTGGCAATAGGATGTGAACGGAATTCGGTAGCTAAAAATTTACCACTGCGTACTAATCCAAAGGTTTCATTTACATTACTTAATTTGATGTTATCTGTTTCATCAACACAATTGCAAAAATCATCACGGAACCAAGCAATTGTACCATCACCTAAAACACTTTTTCCTGTAGTTGCATCTGGTAAATAAAGATCGGCTTGAATTTTTCCAGTTGTTGTAGCTAAACCGGTTTCACGAAGTACACTAGAATACACTGCAGTGGCTTTATTTGATTCTTTAAATTGAATGGTAATAGGTGTTGCTGCTGTAGTTTTAGTGATTACAAAGAAAGCTTGTCCGGATTGTAAAATACTTGTTTGGCTACTACCAGCTGGTGTACGTTGAAAATTACCTTGCTCTAAAGCATCATCCAATGTTACATAACCACCAACACCATTTAAGCGACTATCCCATGTGTAAATTTTACGTTGAATACGGCTTGTTGTAGTGCCTGAATTGGTAAGTACATCATTCCAATTTACGGGTGCAGCATAAGGATTACCTAATAAAGTAAATCCACCTGCAACAAGAGAAATATCAGTAAATGTTTGATCGCCATATTGTAATTTTCCTTTACTGCTTAAAGTAGTTGCATTGCTCAAAGTAGATCCAAAATCGGTCATCCCTGTTTGACGATCACCACGAACGAAAACATAGTATCCTGTATTTGCGGCACTCGTTCCTGTTCCGCGAGAAATATTTGAAGTTTTAGTGTTGGTTAAATTTGCATAAGCTTGAGTTGATGCATTCCACATACGGAATGAGGTTGCATTTGTAGCGCTGATATCGATACCATTACCTGCAGCACCTGTAGCACCCGGACTAGTAATATGTGTTCCTTTTCCTGCTTCGTAAACACCACCATTTTGCCAGCTATCAAATACCGAATTGCTTTCGTATAATGGAGAAGTTAATAAACGCCATGCTCTACGGCTTGGTGCTGGAATGTAGCGTTGGTGAACAAATCTTCCTGTTCCACTATATACAATTGAAATATCTGTTGGCACAATAACGCCTACTCTTGCTGTACGGGTTGCATTTGATACTAAAGTTAAATCGCCATTGCCTAAATCAAACGTTCCTTTTGTTGGTTGAAATAAACTATCAACATTTAAATTACCTACTAAGGTTACAACTTTAGAAACATCACTTTTGTTGATGTACAAACAATTGATGGCATTATTTACAAAACGATCTGTGGGTAAAGTTTGTGTAGAGGAAGCACTCATTTCTAAAACACCGTTTACCGCATTTATTAAACCAGTACCACCCAAAGTACTATGTAAATCGAGTTGTTGGTTAGATAAATTAAAGGTGCCATTTGTGAGCTCAAAATTACCAACTGTGATGATTCTTCCTGCAGCTGTTGCGCCAGATGCATTGTTTAATGTTAGTTGTGCATTGTATGTACCTGCGGGAATGATTTGAGCAGTGCTGCCGTTTAAAGTAATAGCATAGTTCCAAGTTTTACCTGATGGAAAAGGTACTGCTGAAGTATTTTGTGTTAGTATTGTGCCACTGCCTTCATACGTTGTATTTTCACCTGAAATTGCAAATGTTTTTGCATTTAAAGTTGTTGTAGATGTAATTTCTAATAAACTGGTAACATTGAAAGCTTGTTCCATTTGAACAGTATTACCAGGATTGTTAATACTTAAACCATTTACTGTGTTAGCAGTTGGAGTAGTTGTAAATGTACCTGTTGAAGCGCCTTTGAAAACATAATTAGCTGCGCTGCTAAATGATGCCACCAAAGTTGTAGTAGCAATTGCACCAGAAATTCCGGTTGCATTTGATGTTATTAAAGTAGCTCCAGAATTAATGGTAAAAAGTGCATTATTTCCAGCATAAACTCCTGTTACAGTATAATTACCCAAGTCAACTGTTGCACTTGCATTTACTATAAAATTACTGCGCCATGGTTCTGCTGAAGAACTACCTAAATTGATATTGCTTAATAAAGTGAGTTTATTATTGCTGCTTACTGTGAAGTTGGTATAATCAACAAATGCAGCATTGCTAAAACTTAAAGTATGTTCAGTATTGTTATTGAAAATCACAGTACCGTTAGATGTTGTTGAACTTGCTGTTGAAGAAGTTAAATAACCTGCACTGTTAGTAGATAAATTTCCTTTTAAAGTGATATTGGTTGTGCCTGTAGAACCGGCCAAATCAACTAATGCATTATTGATTGAGAAATCTCCGCCAATTGTTAATGTTTCAAGTGCAGCGCTATTGTTTAAATTTAACGTTTGATCATTAGCGCTAGTAACTGTGAAATTACCATTTATGATACTTAAACCATTATCGCATAAACCATTGATTGCAACAGATTGAGTAGTGCAATTCCAAGTAAAATGTCCAAAGGATTGCGCTAAACCGCCTGGTAAGGTTGTGGTAACAGCATTTACCAAACAGGTAGATGTTGCATCCCAAGAAGCAGTAGGAATTGTTCCCCCGTTAATATTATGCGTATAATTTCCACCAACATTAAAAACAATTGTTCCATTATTTGTTATGGTACCTTGATTTAAAATTGTTCCAGATACCGATAGATCTGTTCCTGCTCCGTTATCAATTGTCAGTGTTTGACTAGCAGCAATTTTTAACTGACCGCCTGTATTAACTGTAACTTGATTAACATTTGTAGATGCTGCAACAGTTACTATATGACCGTTTAAAA
The DNA here is from genome assembly GCA_049314655.1 of Ferruginibacter sp. Classification (GTDB taxonomy): domain Bacteria; phylum Bacteroidota; class Bacteroidia; order Chitinophagales; family Chitinophagaceae; genus Ferruginibacter. Next base: position 9,603 of record JBMOEQ010000103.1, read on the forward strand.
TAGAAATTAAAGAATCGTATGTTGTTGGAGCTATTGTGGCATTTGACCAAGATGTGCCATTGGTAGATGTTTCCCAAGTTGAAGTTGAAGCCCAATTACCGGTTGCTTTTGAACGGAAAAATTTAACTGGAGAAGTGGTTCCATTTATTACAATAGACTTATTGCGATAAGAACGATTGTTACCATCAGATTCCCAAGCATAAATACGAATTGAAAATGTACCACCTGTAGGTACTACAACCGATAATCCAGAAAATGTAAAAGCACTAGATGTACTACTATTAATAGTAATGTTGTTACCAACTTGAGTTGAAGTAGCAAAATTATCTAATGAGTAAAACACCCCTACTTGCCAACTACCGGTAGTTCTGCTGTGCTCACCGGTTATTGAAGTAACCGTAAAAATTTGTCCGGCATTTACTGTAGTAGCATATTGATAATATTCATCTAACACTCTACTGGCAGCATCATTGCTCCAACTTCCTGTTGAAATACCAATGCTGGAATAAGTAGGTGAGTTGATACCTGCTCCAATTGATGCAGCAGATCCAGTAATGTTCCCAGTTACAGCAACATTGCTATTACTGGTTAAAGCCCAAGTAGCTGATGCAGCTGTTTGAGCTTGTATTGCTGTTGTTCCAGCAAATAAAAATAACCACAACAATACTGTTGTTAAAATTCGTGGTGTAGAGATGAGTGTCATATTCAGAG
>JBMOEQ010000104.1:0-10299 GCA_049314655.1 Ferruginibacter sp.
ATCAAATACTTTTCTCGAGCGTACTTTTCAATTGTTTGCGCGTTGGTTTTCAATTGTTTAAGTTCGTCTTTAGTAGCTGCAATGGTTTGTTGCAAAGCTTTTTCGCTGGCTTGCAACGCTTGATACTCTTTTCTTTTTTCGAAATGTGTTTTTAAATCTTTTAAATCAAAAAAATAAATCCACACCAAAAATAAACTTCCGGTAATCAAGTATTTGTTCCGTAATAGGGGAGGAATTTTGGCAATTAATTTCATCCTAACTTACAATTATTAAAGAAACTGGCCGCAGTTGTTACACCACGACCAGTTTTAAAGCTTATTTACCAAATTTAATCTTTCCTTTTGGATAAATGGCAGTATCGGCCAACATTTCTTCAATACGGATCAATTGGTTGTATTTAGCCATACGATCTGTACGACTAGCAGAACCAGTTTTTATTTGTCCGCAATTTAATGCTACTGCCAAATCAGCGATGGTAGTATCTTCAGTTTCGCCACTTCTATGACTCATAATTGTGTTATAACCAGCTTGTTGCGCCATACTTACGGCGTTGATGGTTTCGGTAACAGTACCAATTTGGTTAACTTTTACTAATAAAGCATTACCAATACCTTCTTGAATACCTCTTTCTAAACGCGTAACATTCGTTACAAAAAGATCGTCGCCTACTAATTGACATTTTGACCCAACCGCTTCTGTTAACATTTTCCAGCCTTTCCAATCGTCTTCTGCCATACCATCTTCAATTGAGCAAATTGGATATTGTTTAACCCAAGTTTCCCAATACTTAACCAATTGTTCGCTGGTCATTTTTTTGTTATCGCTCTTATGGAAAATATATTTTTTCTCTTTTGCATTCCATAATTCACTGTTAGCGGCATCCATTGCAATCATAATTTGACTGCCAGCTTTATAACCAGCTGCTTGAATAGCTGTTAATACAGTTTCAATAGCTTCTTCATTACTTTGGATATTAGGGGCAAAACCACCTTCATCACCCACATTGGTGCTAAATCCTTTCTTTTTTAATACAGTTTTCAATGCATGAAAAATATCTACACCCCAACGTAAGCCTTCACTGAAAGAGGAAGCGCCAATGGGCATTACCATAAATTCTTGGAAATCAATTTTATTATCGGCATGTGCTCCACCATTCAAGATGTTCATCATTGGAATAGGAAGAATTTTTGCATTGGTACCACCAACATAACGATACAAAGGCAAGTTGGCTTCTAATGCAGCAGCTTTTGCAACAGCCATACTAACTGCTAACATAGCATTGGCGCCTAATTTTCCTTTATTGGCTGTGCCATCTAAAGCTACCAACATAGCATCAATACCAGTTTGATCTGCAACATCCCATCCTAATAAATTATCAGCGATAAGCGTGTTAACATTTTTTACAGCTTTAAGTACGCCTTTACCGTTGTATAATTTTTTATTATTGTCTCTTAATTCTACGGCTTCATGAATACCGGTGCTTGCGCCACTTGGAACTGCAGCACGACCTAATCTTTCGTTTTCTGTAAGAATATCAACTTCTACAGTAGGATTGCCACGACTATCTAAAATTTGACGGGCATAAATGCTTGCTATATAACTCATAATAATGGTACCTGAAATTCTGCTCCACCAAATAGTATCGCAGCATTTTTCGGATTTTATTTTAAGGTGAATAAATAATAATACGAAGATAAAAACTAAAGGTTAGATATCCTTAGAAATAATCATTTGTTAACGATTAAATACCCACTCTAGGGTATAGATGGGTACTGATTATCACATTATTTTACACCAATGATTAAAGACATAAAATTGCCTAATTGATTTCATAGATTGGTTCAATTTATTCTCTTTAATCGTTAAAGGCTAGATTAATTAAGCTTAAAATTTACATCATGAAAAAAATGTTTTTTGCAGTTGCTATTCTTGTGCAGTGCGCTGTATTTGCACAAGTCAATACACCCATTGTTTTAAGGGTAGATTATGGTTTTAGTAATGTTCGTACCCAAAGTGGTAGAGGAACAGGTGCTGCTGCATTAGGGTTGGGTATTGAAGGATTTTTGAAATTGAAATCAACTAAAATGGGCGCTGCAATAACCTTAAACCCACACTTGTCTTATCTCGGTACCGGTTACGAAGCCAGTTCTGGTGGCGATGTTAGGGTAAAATACCTTTCCCTAAATATGCCTATTTCCTATGTTAGCGGAAATATTAATAACTATTCGGGTATGGCAGTAATTATTGGAGTTGGTCCATTTGTAAGTGTAGCAACTTCAGGAAAATTTCAAGTAGCACAAGGGGATGCATTTAAAAAAATGAGTTTCGGAAATTCGTCTTCTGATAATCGTAAAACGCTTGATGCAGGTTGGGTATTGAAAACAGGTTTCAAAATGAAGAAAACCTATTTTGGCATGCAATTCAATTACGGATTAAGTAACGTAATTCCTGCAGATCGGATAAGCAATGGCAACTATATTAAAACTCGAAATATTTTATTTTATTTGGGCTATCAAATCAATAAGTAAACTGCAGCATTGTATACGTTTAGTTGGCCACATATTAATGGGTTAATTGCCTGAAGATATCTTCCAGCGTTCCTTTAGTTTCACTTTCCCATGAAATGATGTTTAAGTTTTGCTGCAAAGCTATTTCCATTAACCTGCGTTTGAGTTGGTCGGGATCGTTCGTAACAAAAGACCAAGTGTTGGCATCAATAGCAGTAATACCTTCTATGCCATTAAATACATTTGCAGTAACTGCTTCTTTTAATTTTACAATCAGTTGATTTTGTGCAGTGCCCTTCATTAAATTTTTAAGTGCATCATCTGCTACAATATTGCCTTTGTTGATGATGATCACCCTATCGCAAATGGCTTCTACTTCTTGTAAGATATGCGAAGAGAAAAGAATGGTTTTATCTTTTCCAAGATTGCGGATAACAGCTCTAATTTCAATGATTTGATTGGGGTCTAAGCCCGATGTAGGTTCATCTAAAATGAGCACTTCCGGATTGTGAATGAGTGCAGCGGCTATGCCTACCCGTTGTTTATAGCCTTTACTGAGTTGGCCAATTTTTTTATGCGCTTCGGGTGTTAATCCAGTTGTGCTTATCGCATTTTCAATGGCTATTTTTTTTTCTGTAATACCATGAACACCTGCAATAAATTCGAGGTATTCTCTCACATACATTTCAAAATATAGGGGATTGGCTTCGGGCAAATAACCAATTTTTTTCTTCGATTCGGTAGATTGTGCATCTACTTTAATTCCGCAAACTTCTATACTGCCTTCATTGGCTTCTAAATAGCCGGTAATCATTTTCATGGTGGTACTTTTTCCTGCACCGTTTGGACCAAGAAAACCAACGATTTCGCCTTTCTGAACTGAAAATGAAATATGGTTTACTGCCACTTGTTGACCATAAATTTTGGTAAGATGAGATACTGTTATAGACATAAGTTCAACAATTAAATATAAAACGCCGGATGGTTAAACCCGGCGTTTTTTTATGATTGACTTGTATTATCGGTTGGCTTATTTGGGTTTGGTTTTGGAGCCTGCCTTTGCTGTTGTTGTGGCGGCCTATTGGGATTGCCTTGTGGGCGTTGTTGTTGCTGCGGACCTCTATTGGGTTGTTGTGGTCTTTGCTGTGGCCGGTTACGGTCATCGGGCCTTTGTTGTTGACCTTGCCTTTGCTGTTGTTGCCCTTGTTGAGGCGCATTTGTGCCTTGAGGCCTTCCTTGTGGAGGTTGATTGCGATTGGGCTGATTAGGATTACGTTGCTGTTGTTGTTGTCCTCTTTCGCGTTCTCTTCTTTTACGACTATTTTTTTCTAAACTGCGCAAACTGATTTGACCCACTACATCAACATATTCCGGCTCAATTTCTTTTGGTTTATTACTTACTACTTCAACCGGTTCTAATTCTTCCGGACGAATACCTTGTTTGTTCAATGCTTTAATTTTTTGAACACGCTCAATAGTTAGTGGATATTGTTTATTGCTATCCGGCATTGTATACCACATCAAGTTTCTAAAAATATCTTTCTTTACCAAAAAAGCTCTACTTCTAGCTACTTCAATCATATCGCAATCATTAGGAAAATGTTGCAATGCATCTAAATAAGTATCCAATTCAAAATTTAAACAACATTTCAACCTTCCGCATTGTCCACTCAATTTGGTTTGATTGATGCTAAGGTTTTGATAACGCGCTGCATTGGTGTTTACACTTTTAAACTCGGTAAGCCAAGTGCTGCAACATAACTCTCGTCCGCAACTTCCAATGCCGCCAACTTTTCCAGCTTCTTGACGGGCCCCAATTTGCTTCATTTCTACCTTTACCTTAAATTCTCCGGCATATACTTTTATCAACTCTCTAAAATCTACCCGGTCATCAGCAATATAGAAGAAAGTAGCTTTTCGGCTATCGGCCTGTATTTCTACTTCCGCAATTTTCATCTCTAATTTAAGCTGGCGTGCAATAGCCCTACTCCTAATCATTACATCTTTTTCACGCGCTTTAGATTCTTTCAACTTACTTAAATCGGCTTCACTGGCACGGCGTAAAATTTTCTTTATATCTGCACTGTCTTCTTTAATATTGTTCTTCTTCAGTTGTAAACGAACCAATTCGCCGGTCATGTTTACACTGCCTACATCGAAGCCACTTACGCCTTCTACCGCAATCATTTCGCCTTTTTCAAAGAAAAAATGGGTGGTATTTTTGAAATAATCTTTCCTACTGCCATTATTAAAACTTACTTCAACAATACGGCAAGCACTTTCAGGGTCGCTGAAAGGTAAATTGGCTAGCCAATCGTGAACATTCATGCGGTTACAACTTCCACTAGAGCAGCTACCATGACTTTGGCAACCCCCAGGTGTACTTCCCGATCCGCAACTTCCACATCCCATATTCGAATAATTAATTGAATGAAATAATTAAAAAAAACATCGGTCGTTAAAAATGGGGGAACTTGAATACTATTATAGCTTTATACATCAAGTAAAAAGCGGTATATGGAGCAACGTTGTATCCTAAGGCAAAATGCCTGTAAAAACAATATTATTCCAAAGTGAAGAAAAACTTTGGAAATGCTTCACTCATAAATTATCGGTAATCAATATTTTCCCTGCACACTAAAACGCCGAATCTGCAATTCTATCTAACCAAAATTAACGAATTGTTGCTAATAATATGATATAACTTAATAGTAAGTGCATGAAACAACATTTTGCCATTGGCATTACGTTCAATGTAGTAAGCGGCTTTATCCAGTTCCTTAATAATGGCATCCTGTTGATGAATGGAACAAAGTTTATTGAGCCTAGCCGCAAAATCGAACTCATTATCGGCCATGGAAAAAGCTTGTTCGCCTTCATTTACCATGCCTACCCTAATAGCTTGCTCTAATAAGTGTGTAAAATACTTGAGGAATTGCTTTTGCTTTTCCCGTCCTTGCTTACTCATATCGTCAATCCACTTCAATTGAGCTTGGTGGTTGCGTTTTACAATCATATTTAACCATTCTCGCAAATTCACTTGCCAATCGTCTTCTACATGTTGAACCAACTGTAAGGCTTCGCGATAATTGCCTTCACTAAGCGCCGCTATTTGCTGTGCCTTATCTAAAGGAACGCCGGCCCTTAATGCCAATGCAGATTCTATTTCTATAGGATGCAATAAGGGCAGTTTCACCAATTGTGTTCTCGATAAAATGGTAGGCAATATTTGTTCTTCATTTTCGGCAACCAACAAGAATAATGTTTTTGGTGGGGGTTCTTCAATAAGCTTTAGCAATTTGTTGCCGTTTTTAGTAAGGTATTCGGGCATCCAAATGATTAAAATTTTATAATCGCTTTCAAAACTCTTTAAGCTAATTTTTCTATTGATATCATTGCATTCTTCGGCAGAAATATTGCCTTGTTTGTTTTCGGCACCAATGAATTGCAACCAGTCAAAAACATTGCCATAAGGATGTGCTTGAATAAACTCGCGCCATTCCACAATAAAATTGGTGCTGATGGGCTTGTCGCCACTTTTTTTAGTAATTGCCGGGTAAGAAAAGTGAATATCGGGATGTACCAGTTGGCGACTTTTTTGGCAAGCTGGGCAAACTCCACAAGAATCGGATAAGGATTTGGGGTCAATAACAGGTTCAATATCGCCAAATAAGGATGCCTCAGCAGCTTCAACTTTTCCATTTACTTTTTCGCAAACGATAAATTGCGCAAAAGCTAAGGCCATAGCCAGCGCTCCACTGCCTTCTTTTCCCAAAAATAATAAAGCATGACTGAGGCGATTATGGTGTACCATTTGCACCAACTGCTCCTTCATTTCTTTTTGCCCTATTACTTGTTCAAAACGCATAGCTGCAAAGATGGTGAAAAGTAGGTAAAGATTGTTGAGGAGTTAAAGATTATAGGGTTTATAAAGGTTATAAGGTTTATAAAGATGGGGCAGCTCACTGAACAACCGTTAAACAATTGTTCCTCTATTGTTCAACTAATGTTCAAAGTCTAAACCCTAAACCCCTAAACTATAAAACATTTACAGTAGGCTAATAATTTTATCGCTCATAGGCTCAACATTGCTTTCGAATTTGTTGATGATGGTGCCGTTTTCATCTAAAAGAAATTTGTTGAAATTCCAACTGATTTTTGCATCTAAAACGCCGTTTTGTGTTTTGTTGCAAAGCCAAGCATAAATAGGGGCGATATCTTTTCCTTTTACAGATATTTTTGCTGCCATTGGAAAACTAACGCCATAATTTTTTTTGCAAAATTCGCTGATGACTTCGTTAGAACCCGGCTCTTGTTCTCCAAAGTTATTGGCAGGAAATCCTACTATAACCAATTTGTCTTTGTATTGCTTATAAAGTTGCTCTAAGCCTTCATATTGACGCGTAAAACCACATTCGGAGGCGGTATTTACAATCAATATTTTTTTGCCTTTGAAAGATGAAAAATCTATTGTTGATCCATCAAGTGCAGCTACTTTAAAATCGTAAATAGAGGTAGAATCGGTTGATGTTTTAGGTGTATTTGAAGTGTTTTCCATTTGAGTTTTTGGCGCACAAGAAAATAGTGCGATGCTTATGGCAATTAATTTAATCATGGGAATAATTTTTACTTATAACCAAAAACAAAAGGTATTGTTCAAATTGTATTTTATTGTTTTTCGTAACAACCGATATCGGGTAATCCAATAGGGCGAGGTCGATTATCTAAATCTATATTTATGCTGGAAGGGGCAGCTTTTTCATTTCCCGGAGCCAAAGTGGCATTAGAAATATGAAAATCGAAAATTCTGCGATTATAATTTAAACTATCAAATTGTGGATCTTGATTTTTTATGCAGGCATTAAATGTTGCTGCAATTGGGTCGGATGTAGCTTTGTATAAACAATGATCAAATAATGCAGTAAAGCTATTATTGCCTTTTTTGTCGACCATTATTTCGTTTTCTACTGCACCGTTTCCTTCTCCCCAAAAAATACAATTTTTAAAACTTGCATTGAGGTTGTTGGTTACTATATTATTACCTAAAAGTGCGTAGTTATTAACGTTTAATACCGGATTGCGATGGCTTACAAAGCTTGAGTAGCCAACTACGGTACAATGATTAAACAAATAATCGCCACCAAATGCTACTGTGATGTTGTTTCCCGAATTAGAGATGAGACAATTGGATGCTTCTATACTTGAATTTACAGCTAAAATGCCGGCATCATAGGCATTGTCGATGGTACATTGTTCTAAACGTAATTTAGGATTCGTATTTGGCGAAGGTTGCTCTACAGCAATGGCTTGATAGGCGTTTTTAATAGTCGCAAAGCGCATCAAATTGTTTTTGCTTTCTCCCCTAAAATAAATGCCCGGCCAACTCGCCGGTAAATCGCGGTAATCTGGGTCCAATCTATCTCCGGAAAAAACAATGGGTTCGGCATTTGTGCCATCGGCAATCAAGGTTCCATCTACAATAAAAGGCGCATTGGCATGTAAATAAATTTTGGTGCCTTTTTGGATAGTTAAGGAAGCGGTGGTATCTACCTTTAAACTTCCTAAAATTACATAAGGAAGGGTATTGGTGAAAACAACATTCCCGGTTAATGTTCTATTGCGTAAGAAATTGGCATTTTGTCCAAACGCTTGTAATTGTACAAACCTAGTATTGCCATTATAGGAAATACGAACACTATCTTGAACAACAAAAGGAAGGTTTACTGTACTTGGGTTTATTTGAACAGTTACAAAAACATAAATGCTGTCATTGGCAGCAACGGTAACATCATTTATAGCCGAAACCGGATTTCCATTGATATTGATTTTAAAAGCCGAGTTTACTCCACCCATTAACGTAATGTCCTTCAATAGTAGTTTTTGACTATTGGGATTATTGATTTTGAATGTTTGGGTAACCGATCCAATAGATGTAAATACCGTATCGAATTTGAGTGTATCTATGCTTGTAGAAAATTGCGCTGCAGGACTGGTTATAAAACTATCTTTTTTACAAGAAAACAGGCACAATGAAATGAGCCAAACAGTAGCTATAGTATATAGAATTGGTTTGATATCATTGAATTGCTTTTTCATCATGTTTCAAAAGTAATTTAATTTTTGTTTTGATGAGCGCGGCATAGCATTGATTTAAGGGATAGTTTTTATGCTTTTTCAAGAAGGGGAGATAAAAAAAGCAGGTGCCATAATAAAATGACACCTGCTTTGTATAGTATAAGGAAGGTGATTATTTAATTACACATTTATCCATGCTAATTTCTTCCATTAAATCATTGTAAGTAGTTAAACGACCTTGAACTTTAGTTGCATCACCTATTTTTAGGGCGCTCACTTTTTTTAGTTCTGAAGAATCTAAATTACAAGCGATATTACCCATTACTAAATGCGTGCCTTCAATTGCTGTTATGGCACCTTCTACTAATATGGCTTTATCTATATATTTAGCAATTGCTCCTGTATCTGTTTTAAATGCATTGGTTAAGCTATCTGCTTTAAAAGTAAATGCCGCTTTTTCAGAGGAAATATCACGTTGTTTCATAGACGAGGTCATTTTCATGCCTAAATCCATAAAAGCACCAACAACACCTCCAGAATAAGTGAATTGTAGAATAATGGCTACAACTGCAAATACACCTAATAGGGGGAGGATAAATTTCTTTAACTTTTTCATAAATATTTTTTCTCAAAGCTAGCAGCTTGTTTTTTTTAAACACATAATCAATGTTTCTTTGAAATGTGACTTTTATCACATGTATAGGTACGTAAAGTCATATTTATGTCATTTTTCTCTTTATAGCTTTGAAATCTGAAATCAAAAAAAAATTGAACCGATTTCAGAAGGCAGTAAACTTAAATAAAATCATTTTTTATGAGAACTTTCAAATCCCTTCAAGCTGTCCTGGTTTTTGCTTCACTCTTGCTTTTATCACTTACCATTGTACAGTGTACCAAAAACGGTACCAATGCAAGCAAAGTTTCTAGAGCATTAGTAAACCGCCCAGACACAACAATTTTTGCCCCTTTTTATGATAACAATGTTGTTACTAAGGCCGATTTAGTGCCGGATGTAAACGATGTTATTGAAACAAAAGGTGTACTAACCATTATTAAAAACAACTGTGTATCTGCATCTTGTCATGGTGCCGGTGGTGTAGCGCCAAACCTTACCACTTATGCTGGGGTTAAGGGAATGGTTACACCAGGAAGTCCTGAAAGCAGTGAGTTATTTAAACTTATTACTACCAGCGACTTAAATAAAGCAATGCCTCCAGTTAATTATGGTGTTGATTTATCGATCACAGAAAAAACCATCATTTACAATTGGATTAAAAATGGTGCAAAAGAAAGACCAGCTTTGGATGATTTTAGACCAACCGCAATTGCTTTAATTACTACCGGTTGTACTTCAGCCAACTGCCATAATCAAGCAACTGCAACAGGTGCTTGGGCTCGTAAAGGCTTAATTCCTGTAACATCTGCTGATACTACTTCTTTCGTTTATATTAATCCCGGTACAGGAACAACTACGGTTTATGCGCAATTGAAAGAGCCATTACTAACTCAAGTTTGGAATGCTTATAAAGATAGTGTTCGTCGTTTTTATACGGATACACTAGCCAATGCAAGCTTCAGACCATATAAAACTTTTACAACACCGGTATCTACATCTAGCACACGTGGTCCATTAAATACTTACGATGATATTTTGTTGGATATTATGTATCCAAAAAGTGTAAGAAGTAATTCTGGTGTTGTTTACACTAACCCAACT
>JBMOEQ010000105.1:0-10246 GCA_049314655.1 Ferruginibacter sp.
TTGTCCATTTTTATTTTTTTATGAATGAATAATGACACAAAGATGAGGGGTGTTTAGGGTAGTGTCAATGGACAAAACAGCCCTTATATGGCACTTTTGGGAAGATTATTTTTTGAGTAGATTTTCTCTAAATTCAACCGGGGTGTACATCGTATTTTTCTTAAAGTATCGAACAAAATATGCTGGGTCTTCAAAACCTAATTCTTGTCCAATTTCTTTGATGGATAAATGGGTATGCACCAAAAGACGTTTGGTTTCTAATAAAATTCTGTCGTTAATAATTTCTTTCGGTGATTTTCCTAAAATTTTTGTGGTAGCTTGTCCTAAGCGCTTTTCGGAAATGCAAATCAATTTAGCATAGTCGGTTACACTTTTTAATATGGTGTAATTGTTTTCTAATAAATCACGAAAAAGTAAAGTGTAATCAAGGTCTGCGCCTCTTTTTATTTCGGTAAAACCTTGCTTGCGTTTTTCCCTGTCGGCAAAAAGCAAAAAGTTATGAAGTAAGTTTTTTAATAAAATATGCTTTGTGTTGTCTGCAGGTAAATTTAATTCTTCAGTAATGCTTTCGCAAATGTTGGTGTATTTTTCAAAGGCTGTTTTAGTAAGCTTAATTGTGGGCTTGTGTACAAGGTCATTAAATAAAATGCTAGTTCTTAAAAATTTTGTGTCGGTTTCAGATGTGCAAAAAAAGTCTTCGGTAAAAATTAAAACAAAGCCATCATATTTTAGAAGTTGATCAAACTGGTGTACTCTGTCTTTGTCGATAAACAATAACGAATAGGGTTCAATTTTTATCGACTCAAAGTCTACCAAATGGGTTGGATGACATTTTTCAAATAAAAAAATATGATAAAAATTGGTGCGATGTGGTTTAATTAAGTGCTCTTTGCTAACAACAGTTAATGTATGTAAAGGCACAACTTCTATTTGAAGCTCAACATCTTGCTTAAATTTTAATTTTTTTATTTCAGTGCCCATTGTGAGTTGAAATTATAATAAATAAATATTCTCTTTACAAAAGTGAAAGCTAAAAGAATAATATTGATTAAATGGAACAAAATTGCAGAAATTGATCGCCCAATAATTCAAATTTGACATTTGAAAGTTGATTGTGAAAATATGTTTAGGGAGATAAAATAAGAAATCCTGCCATTGGTATGACAGGATCCTTGCAGTTGGTTTTGGTAAATTACTTACTCAATATATGAGGATAAAATAATTTCAATAAGTTAACTACAACGAAGCTGTCTTATAATTATTTGGCGATGCCAAAATCATGGTAAGAAACAAACTCTAGGTGTTAGACAGAGCCTCATATTAAAATGCTGCATTACAGGTTATTTTTTTTTGAGCAGTAGTTTCTTACCTTAAAATTCACGGAAATAGACGATTATATTTAAATAAAAAACTATCTAACTAGGAAGGATTGTTTGTAAAATTGAAATTTATCAATAAGAAAAACAAAGTAAATGCCTTTATTCAATGCTTGTGGCAGCGCCATTTGAATGGTTTTATCCATCCCATCATGCTGCACGGGTATATAAGCCATTGTTTGTCCGGTGCTGGAAATAACACTCATGCGATAATGGCCTTTTTTTACACCAGCGAAACGCACATCTAAAGCCGAACCGGTAGGATTGGGAAAGATAAATACCGTATTGCCCACTTTGCCATAATAAATGCGAAATACATTCGACATTTTAGTTGAACCATCTTGATTGCGGGCTTTAATACGATAGTAATTAGTGCCCATTTTGGGATATTCATCTGTAAACATATAGCTTCCACTACTCGAATATCGAATAGAGCCTAAAGTGTCTAGAATGTTGAATATCATACCATTGTCGGATTTTTCCACTACATAGTCAATGATATCTGCATCATTTTGAATGGTCCATTTTATTTTAATGCCTTTATCATACGCAATACCGGTAAGGTTCAAAAAACTAACTGCTAAAGGTGTACTGATGGTAAAATTGGCTTTGTAATTTAATCCGGCGGCATCATCAAATGCAGTTGTAGCGCAATTTCCAGCACCATCATCTCCATTAATACTATAATAAATTTCTACGGTATACGAACCAATATCCAAACCGGTTAAATCAATGGATTTACTGAGGTTTTGAAATTTTTGATCTGTAGTGCTAAAACAAGCCCCACTTCCACAATTGTTAAAACTATTTCCCGAACAATTACAATAGGAGGTAAGGTTTATACTATTAAAAATAGGGGCAATTGGTCGGTTGCCTTGAGGATATACAACATACCAAAGTTTACCTGAACAAATATTGCCGGTACCAGATTTTGAAGTATTGATTTCGGCGCCTAAAATCTTTAATCCGCCACTATTGGCGCCAAAAACGCCCAAATTACCTTCAAATTGGCTGTTTCCTATAGCAAATGGGCCATTGAGTTTTTGCGTATTATATAATCCGGCATTGCCATTAACATGGAGGGCAATTGCCGATCCCCATATATTGAAATCTGCTTTTACCGAAGCTATGCCAATAAACATAAGGAGCACAATGAGTACTGTTTTCTTCATGAAAGTAAATTTTAGGGAAGTGAGCAGGTAGCAATTTTGTTAAAAAACCGCTTATAAATATAACAAATATTTTGAGCCATTGATTAAAGTAAATTTTATAAGGTTCGAAATAGTAAATTGCAGCAATTTTATCATTATGTGGAGTATCTGTAGAAAAGACCTACAACAGTTTCTAAGCAACTTAACCGGGTATATAACCATGGTGCTTTTTTTATTGGTATGTGGGTTGTTTTTATTTGTTTTGAAAGACAGCAATATTTTCGATTACGGATATGCTGCGCTCGATAAATTTTTTGAACTTGCGCCTTGGATTTTTATGTTTATGGTACCAGCTTTAACCATGCGCTCACTCTCCGAAGAGTTTAAAACCGGCACTTTCGAAATTCTTCAAACCAAACCTTTACGCAATTGGCAAATTGTTGCCGGCAAATATATTTCGGTGTTATTGATTTTATTATTGGTTTTAATACCTACTGCATTGTATGTATTTACCATAAAACAACTGAGTGCCAGCGGAACTATAGATGGCGGCGGAATATTGGGAAGTTATATCGGTTTGTTTTTTTTAGCTGCAGTATTTGCGGCAATAGGATTGTGTTGCAGTAGCTTTACTCAAAATGCCGTGGTGGCTTTTTTAATCAGTACGTTTGCTTGTTTGATTTTATATTTTGGATTTCAGGCAGTAAGTAAATTGTCTATATTTCAAGGCGGTGCCGATTATTATTTAGAAATGATTGGCATCGATTTTCATTACAGCAGCATGAGCAGGGGTTTGGTTGATACAAGAGATGTAGTGTATTTCTTCAGTATAATCCTATTGTTTTTGCTCATCACCATTAAAAATTTGCATAAGCGTTAAGCCTCATTCATGAAAGCTGTGTTCAATAAAATATTCAATACTAAATTCTGGATTGTTCCGATAATCCTTGTATTGGTTGCCATTAATTGGTTATCGGTATATGTGCATACCCGTATCGATTTTACCAATGAAAAAAGATTCACTTTATCTAACTCTACCATCTCTTTATTAAAACAATTAGATAGTACGGTAGATATTACGGTGTTGCTTACCGGCGATATTAAATCGGAGTTTAAAAAATTATCAGAAAGCTCAAAAGAGTTGTTGGATAATTTTAAGAATTATGCAGGAAAAAATATCCAGTATCATTTTGAACTTCCAGGTGCCGGATTAGACGATTCTACCAAAGCCATTATTTACGATTCATTGGTGAATTTAGGATTAAGGCCTACCAATCAACAAGTACAAGTAAAAGAAGGCGAAGGGAAAAATCAACGTCAAATTTTTCCAGGTGCTATATTGAAGTATGGCGATAAAACAGTAGCCATTGACTTACTGCAAGGACAAGTACAGAAAAGCGTTTTTAACAGTAATGATTTGTTAGATAAGCAATCGCTCAACAGTGCCGAAGCATTACTCGAATATAAGTTTGCCAATGCTGTACAACAACTTACTCGAAAAGAAATTCCAATTGTAGCCTATGCTTACGGTAACGGAGAGCCGCCATATGGATTTTTACCGGTGAATGATATTTTTAGAACCTTGGGCGAAAATTTTATTGTAGATACGGTGAACCTCCAAACCCAGCCTTTAATTAGTCCGGAATATGCTGCCGTTGTTATTGTAAAACCGGTGAATGCATTTACCGATGAACAAAAATTTAAGCTCGATCAGTATGTAATGAATGGCGGTAATTTATTTTTCTTTATAGATGCTTTGTATGCCGAGCGAGATAGTTTGCAAGCCGGCGAATTAACCGCTTATGCACGTCAATTAGAATTGAATGATTTGTTGTTTCGTTACGGTGTTCGGGTAAATACTGATTTAATAGCCGATAAACATTGTGATGTTATTCCGGTAGATGTAGGGAGTATTGGCGGACAAAGCCAGAAGCAATTATTGCCTTGGCCTTATGCACCTTTATTGCAACCCGGCTCCGAACATCCTTTGGTAAAAAACCAAGCCGATGTATTAGCGCAATTTGCCAATTCAATGGATACGGTAGAAGCCGACGGAATTACCAAAACTGTTTTGTTATCAAGTTCAGTAAATTCAACCACTTTAGCAACGCCGGCACGTATTGAGTTAAATAGTTTGCAAACAGTAGAAGACATCAGTAAATTTCAACGCAAGAACATTCCGGTGGCAGTTTTGTTAGAAGGTAAGTTTAGATCATTATATGCCAATAGGGTAAGCCAAGCGCAATTGGATACATTAAAAGCATACAATCAAAGTTTTTTAAAAGAAGCCATTGCGCCCGGAAAGATTATTGTAGTGAGTGATGCAGATATCGTTATTAACCAAGTTTCGGAAACGGTAGGGCCATTGCCGATGGGTACCAATAAATATACCCGTAATGGTTATGCTAATCGCGATTTCTTTTTAACCGGCACCGAATATTTGGCCAATAAACAATCTTTACTGGATGCTAGGGCAAAAGATTATACTTTAAGGTTATTGGATGTTAAAAAAGTAGAAGAACAACAAGGAAAATGGCAATTGATCAATATTGTTTTGCCGGTTTTATTTATAGTTTTATTTGCTGTTGTATATCAATGGTGGAGGAAAAGAAAGTATACGTTAATTTAAAAAGAAGATGAACACTACACAACTTATTTATATCGTTTTTAGCAGCGTAATTGTATTAGCGCTAATCTTAGATTTGGGTTTGCTCAGTAAAAAAAATACGGTTATCAGTTTAAAAGCAGCAATGATACAAACCGCATTTTGGGTGTTATTGTCATTGTTATTTTGTGGTTTCATTTGGTACGAAAACGGAAGAGACGATGCCTTGCAATATGTATCTGCCTATCTTTTAGAATGGTCGCTTTCAATAGATAATATTTTTGTCTTCATCATCATCTTTAATTTCTTTAAAATTAAGGAACACAATTACTCAAGGGTATTATTATTAGGTATTTTGATGGCCATTATCTTCAGAATTGCATTTATTGCATTAGGAAGCGAGTTGGTAGCCCGTTTTAGTTGGATCATGTACATCTTTGGTGCATTTCTCGTTTACACGGGAATTAAAATGATGAGTGCTTCTGATGAAGAAGAATTTAATCCGGAAGAAAATTGGGCATTTAGGTTAATGAAGCGTTTTTTACGAACCACAAATGAAGAACCTAATGGTCGTTTTATTATCGTAAAAAATAAAAAAGCGTACTTAACTACCTTAGCTATGGTAGTAGTGATGTTGGGTTTGATTGATATTATTTTTGCAGTAGATTCTATCCCTGCGGTGTTTTCCATCATTCCCGATCCATCTAAAAAATTACTCATTTACTCTTCCAATATTTTTGCCGTTTTAGGTTTAAGGAGTTTATTCTTTTTATTACGCGGCGCAGCTAGTAAGTTCGATTATTTACAACAAGGCATTGCCATTGTTTTGGTGTTTATTGGTTTAAAAATGTTGGTTGCTTATTGGGTACATATTCCGGTATGGGTTTCTTTGCTTGTTATTGTTGGATGTATCAGCGGTTCTATAGTTTACTCAATTTATCATAAAAGAAAAGGGGCGCCTAAAGAAATCGTGGAAGAATTATGATGAACAGGTATACTACAGATCAAATAGCGCCACTTATTAAAGCAACCGTTGTTGCTCATGTAGGAGATTTACCTATTCAACATATTTTATTAGATAGCAGAAAATTGCTTTTTCCCGAAACTTCATTGTTTTTTGCATTAGATGGACCAAGAAGAAATGGCAATGCATTTGTTGAAGAATTGTATCATAAGGGCGTTCGTAATTTTGTAGTTGGACAAACATTTGCAGTTTCAAACATTGCTACATTTCCTTCTGCAAATTTTCTTCAAGTAAAAGATGTAATGCAAGCTTTGCATTTGTTGGTAGCAGCCCATCGTTTACAATTTCAGTATCCGGTAATTGGTATTACTGGAAGCAATGGAAAAACTATTGTAAAAGAATGGTTGTATCAATTATTACATGAACAGTTTTCAATAGTAAGAAATCCTAAAAGTTATAATTCGCAAATTGGTGTACCATTAAGTGTTTGGCAAATGCATGCGGCCAATAATTTAGCCATTTTTGAAGCCGGTATTTCGCAACCCGGGGAAATGGATAAGTTAGAAAAAATGATCCATCCAACCATCGGTATTTTAACCAATATAGGAGAAGCGCACAATGAAGGATTTTTAAATATTCGACAAAAGATCAATGAAAAGTTGAAGTTATTTGTGGCATGCGAAACATTGATTTACGGTATCGATAATCCGGATGTTAATGAAACCGTTAATATTTTTGTAAACCAAGTTAGAGGAGAAAACCGGCCTTATTTATTTACTTGGAGTAAAAAAAGTAGTGCTGCTGTTTTACAAATTACCGAAATTCAAAAGCAAGATTTACGATCAACAATAACGGCTCAATATCAGCCTACTGTGGAAAGTGAGGCATCAATCCTTTCTATCACCATTCCTTTTATTGATGAGGCTTCCATAGAAAATGCCATCAATGCATGGTGTGTATTGTTGCAACTCAACATCAACCCGGTAGCCATTCAAAAAAGTATGGCGATGTTAAAACCGGTAGAAATGCGCTTAGAATTGAAGCAAGGCATTAACAATTGTTCTGTAATTAACGATAGTTATAGTGCCGATGTAAATTCATTAACCATTGCATTGGATTTTTTATCGCAACAACACCAGCATCCCAATAGAACGTTGATCTTAAGTGATATTTTACAATCCGGAAAATCGGGAAGAGAATTGTATCATGAAGTTGCAGAAATATGCACGCAACAAAAAATTAATCGGTTAATTGGTGTTGGTCCCGAAATGATAAAAAATCAAGCTGCTTTTCAGCAATTGTCCAATACACATTTCTTTGCATCTACAGATGAATTTAAACAGCATTTTCATGCTTTGCATTTTTATAATGAAACCATCTTGTTAAAAGGTGCAAGGGTTTTTGAGTTTGAACAAATTAGTCATTTGTTAGAAGCAAAAGTTCATCAAACAGTTTTAGAAATTAATCTAAATGCCGTTTCACATAATTTAAAAACCTATCAACAGTTATTGAATCCTGGAGTGAAGTTGATGGCCATGGTAAAAGCATTCAGTTATGGAAGTGGCAGTTTTGAAATTGCTTCATTATTACAATTTCATAAAGTAGATTATTTAGCAGTGGCTTATGCAGATGAAGGGGTTGAGTTAAGAAAATCGGGTATTACTTTACCTATCATGGTAATGAATCCCGAAACTGTAACTTTTGATGTGATGGTGCATTATAATTTAGAGCCAGAAATATATTCATTTAATTTACTAGACGATTTTAATGCATATCTTCAAAAGAACGCCATTAACCATTATCCTATTCATTTGAAATTAGATACGGGCATGCATCGTTTAGGTTTTGAAGTAGAGGAAATTGATGCATTAATTAATATGCTTACTGAAACCGATTCTTTTAAAGTACAATCGGTATTTTCTCATTTAGTGGCAAGCGACGATACGACGCATGATGATTTTACACGCCAACAAGCTCGGTTGTTTTTAAATGGTTGTCATCAATTATCAAAAGCATTGGGCTATCCATTCATTAAACATATTGCCAATACATCGGCTATACACCGACATCCCGATTTACAATTGGATATGGTTCGATTGGGTATAGGGTTATATGGGGTAGATAGTTATGCAACCGTTCAACAACAACTGCTCAATGTTACTACGCTTAAAACAACCATTGCGCAAGTACGTTTGGTTAAAGCTGGAGAAACTGTTGGTTATAGCAGAAAGGGAATTGCTGAAAAGGATATTCAAGTAGCCACAGTTCGTATAGGTTATGCCGATGGTTATTTGCGTCGTTTAGGCAATGGCGTTGGAAGCATGTTGGTGAACGGAAAGTTGGTTCCGGTAATAGGTAATGTTTGTATGGATATGACGATGTTGAATGTTACCGGCGTAGAGGCTAAGGAAGGCGATGAAGTGCTAGTATTTGGTGCTGGATTACCGGTACAGGAAATTGCCCGTCAATCAAATACCATTGCTTATGAAATATTAGCCGGTGTTTCGCAACGGGTGAAGCGGGTATATTATGAAGAATAATTGAGAATGGATGGTTTCCATTTGACTATTGAAATAAATTAACTTTGAATTTTTAAAATATGAAAGGACGTAACGTAATATTATTGATTCTCTTAGTAGTGCTTGTCGATCAAGCATTAAAAATATACATTAAAACGAATTTTAGGTTAAATGAAGCCCATTTCATTGCCGGGCAATGGTTTAGATTGCATTTTGTAGAAAATGAAGGCATGGCTTATGGTTGGAAGTTAGGCGGCGATTGGGGAAAAATGATATTAACTTTATTTCGTTTAGGTGCAGTGGTGTTTGGCGTTTGGTATATCCGTAATATCATTCAAAAGAAATACCATCGTGGATTTATTGTTTGTGCAGCATTGATTTTTGCCGGTGCATTGGGCAATTTAATAGACAGTATGTTTTACGGAATGATTTTCGATGAAAGTGATTTTACAAAAGTAGCTACATTATTTCCTGCAAAAGGGTATGCTGGTTTTTTACATGGGAGGGTAGTAGATATGTTTTATTTCCCAATCATCAGAGACGCACATTTTCCTACTTGGTTTCCTATTTGGGGTGGAGATGATTTTGAATTTTTCAGACCAATTTTCAATTTAGCAGATGCTGCAATATCCACTGGTGTTATTACTTTATTGGTATTTCAGAAAAAGTTTTTTGGTCCAATGGATGCAGCCGAAAATACCTCTACCGTTGAAACTAAAGCGGTTGTAAATGATGATGTGCAAGTGCAGTAGGGGATTTTAAAGTTTATAAGGTTTATAAAGTTTAAAGTAGAATTTGTATAGGCTTGATACTACAGTTAAATTAGTTGAATTTAAATGATTGATTTGTTAAAACAATCATACTTATACAATAGCTCATGTAATTTTACATTTAAATGAAACTATCATTTACAAATAAAGATGGAAGGGGTCAATTATATCTTATTAAAGATGAGGTTAGATTTGATCAAAACTATTTTGCTCAAAAAGAGGGTTTTACTTTCCATACGATAGCTTGGAATAAAGGCGAAACTCAAACTGTTACAATTGATGAAATTGAATACTGTTTTGAAGCCAATGCCATATTACCTATTATGCTTAATCAATCCTTTGTATTTGATAAGCCAGAAAACATCATTGCATGGCAATTTAATCGCGATTTTTATTGTATTGTTAACCATGATGAAGAAGTAGGTTGTGTTGGATTTTTATTTTTTGGTCCTTCTCCAACTATGTTTGTACAATTGAATGATGAACAATTAGAAATGCTCCAAAAATTGGTATTGGTATTTGAAGAAGAATTTAAATCGGAAGAAGATATTAAAGGAGAAATGTTGCGTGTTTTATTAGTTCGTTTAATTATTCAAATAACTCGGTTAGCAAAAAAGCAATACTTGGGAGGACAAGAAATTTTGGATAGTAAATTTAATCTTCTTCGGCAGTTTTATTTATTGGTTGAAATACATTTTCGCAAAGAACATCAAGTGCAGTTTTATGCAAAGTTGTTAAATAAGTCGCCTAAAACCATTTCCAATTATTTTGCACTCTATTATAATAAGTCACCATTACAAGTGATTTCAGAAAGAATTATTACTGAGGCTAAAAGACTTATTTATTATACAGATAAATCAA
>JBMOEQ010000106.1:0-10179 GCA_049314655.1 Ferruginibacter sp.
TTTATTTTGGTGAACATTAATTAAAAAGCTAAGTAATAGTTTAGAGGTTTAGTGTTGAGGGTTTAGTGAGGTTTCAATAATTTTTACAATTCTCTATAAACTCTATAAACTTTATAAACTTTATAAACCCTATAAACTTATTCCCGATCCCCCCATCATTCCTTCAACTTCGAATCTATCCAAATTGTAACCGGACCATCATTCAGTAATTGAACTTTCATATCTGCACCAAATTTTCCAGTAGCAATTTTTTTGCCCAAATCAATTTCTAATTGTGCAATAAACTGTTCATAAAGTGGAATGGCAATAGCAGGTTTACTGGCTTTGATATAAGAAGGACGATTGCCTTTTTTGCTAGCTGCATGAAGGGTAAACTGACTTACCAATAAAATACTACCATTGGTTTCTTTAACTGATAAATTAGGCACTTTAGCGGCATCATCAAAAATGCGCAGGTTAACAATTTTATTACTTAACCATTGAATGTCTTCAGTTGTATCTGCATCTTCTATTCCTGCAAATACAAGTAATCCACTTTCAATAGAAGAAAATACATTGCCATCAATTGTAACGCTTGCATGACTTACTCGTTGTACCAATACTCTCATACCGTAAATTTATGAATACCCAGTTTAAGTTGATTCATGTGTGTATTTAGTCCATGTGTGAGGGTTCAATTAAATCCCATAAGTTGCCATATAAATCGGCAAATACAGCAACTTTTCCATACGCTTCTACTTTCGGTTCACGAACAATGGTAATTTCTTGTTCTATTAAATGTTGGTAATCTCTATCAAAGTTATCCGTATATAAAAAAAGAAATACCCTTCCCCCAGTTTGGTTTCCTATTCGGGTTATTTGTTCGGGCGAAGCTGCTTTTGCCAATAAGATGCAACATTCCGATGCGCCAGGGGGAGCAATTTTCACCCATCTTTTGGTTGTACTTAATGGCGTATCTTCTACTAATTTAAATCTTAATTTATTGGTGTAGAAGGCAATAGCATCATCGTAATCTTCAACAACGAGTGCAATTTGTGCGATATATTGTTTCATTTTTTTCGGCGAATTGAATACCTTTTTTCAAGCGCATGTTCTTCGGTAAACGAAAGTAGTTAAACAATTGTCGGTTTTGTGTCACCTAAATGAAATAACCTGTTTTTAGGATTCTAGTTTCTAGCTTCAAAAAAGCTACATTTTGCCCTGAAATTCACTAAAATCAACCGGTTACACTATTACTGAAATAAACAACATTTTAAACCAACATTTTTAGAACAGAGTGGGGATAAGTAAGCAAATGCAGCATGCTATTAAGGTTCAAATTTTTCCCCATTCTTTTTCCACAACTGTTAATATTTACGACTGTGAATAATGACTTACAAAGAATATTTTCGTTGTCCTTAACGATTTATTAACCTACAGTAACCCATTTCATATTTTTCTTATGTCCACCAAGCAGTCAACCCCTAAGCGCCTTCAATTTGAAAGGCAATTCACCAAGGAGGATGTTTCTCCTTTCGATATGTTCGAATACGACTATCGTACATCAGTAATTAAAAATCCAACCGGCGAAGTTGTTTTCCAGATGGATAATGTAGAGGTTCCAAAACAATGGAGCCAAATTGCTACAGATATCTTAGCGCAAAAATATTTTCGTAAAGCCGGTGTGCCTCAACCCGATGGCTCATTAGGAAGAGAAACTACGGCAAAGCAAGTAGCACATCGTATGGCTTATTGTTGGAAAGTTTGGGGCGAACGTTATGGTTACTTTGCTGCTGAAAAAGATGCACAGGTTTTTTATGATGAATTGGTGTATTCCATTTTAAATCAAGCTTGCGTTCCCAATAGTCCACAATGGTTCAATACCGGATTGCATGAAGTATATGGCATTACTGGAAAACCTCAAGGGCATTATTTTGTTGATTCGGTAGATGGAATTTTAAAAAAATCTACTTCTGCATACGAGCGTCCTCAACCTCATGCTTGCTTTATTTTAAGCGTGGATGATGATTTAGTGAATGAAGGTGGTATTATGGATTTATGGGTTAGAGAAGCACGTATTTTTAAATATGGTAGTGGCGTAGGTACCAACTTCAGCAGTATACGTGGCGAAGGAGAAAAATTAAGTGGTGGAGGTACATCAAGTGGGTTGATGAGTTTCCTTAAAATTGGTGATCGTGCAGCTGGTGCAATTAAAAGTGGTGGAACAACACGCCGTGCTGCTAAAATGGTTTGCTTAGATTTGGATCATCCAGAAATTGAACAATTTGTAAATTGGAAAGTAGAGGAAGAAAATAAAGTTGCCGCCTTAATTGCTGCTGGTTATGCTAGCGATTATGAAGGAGAAGCATATCGTACAGTAAGCGGACAAAACAGCAATAACTCTGTTCGTATTCCTAACGATTTCTTTAGAGCGTTAGATGCAGATGGCGATTGGGAATTGAAAGGACGTGCTGATGGCCGTGTGATGAAAAAAGTAAAAGCAAAAAAACTTTGGGAAAACATCACTTATGCCGCTTGGAAATGTGCTGATCCCGGAACACAATATGATACAACCATCAACGAATGGCATACTTGTCCCGAAGGTGGTCCTATTCGCGCCAGCAACCCTTGTAGCGAATATATGTTCTTAGACAATACCGCTTGTAACCTAGCTTCTGTGAACTTGCGTCGTTTCTTCGATGAAAGCGACAATAGCTTCGATGTAAAGGGTTTTGAACATACTTGTCGTTTGTGGACAGTAGTTTTAGAAATTTCTGTTTTGATGGCGCAATTCCCTTCTCGTGAAGTAGCGCAACTTTCTTACGATTATCGCACATTAGGTTTAGGCTATGCTAACTTAGGTTCTATGTTAATGGTAAGCGGCATTCCTTACGATAGTGAAGATGCTCGTGCCATTGCAGGTTCTATTACAGCGATTATGACTGGTGTTGCTTATGCTACTTCAGCAGAATTAGCTTCATTCTTAGGCGCATTCAGCAAGTACGATGAAAATAAACAACACATGTTGCGTGTAATGCGTAACCATCGTGCTGCGGCTTATGATGCACAAGATGCTTACGAAGGCATCCAAATTAAACCACAAGGTATCAATGCTAAATATTGTCCCGATTATTTATTGAAGGCAGCCATCAAAGCATGGGATGATGCCGTTCAAATGGGCGAAAAATATGGCTACCGCAATGCACAAACTACCGTAATTGCTCCAACCGGAACTATTGGTTTGGTAATGGACTGCGATACAACTGGTGTTGAGCCGGATTTTGCTTTAGTGAAATTTAAAAAATTAAGTGGTGGTGGTTATTTCAAAATCATCAACCAAAGTGTACCTGCGGCTTTACGTAATTTAAAATATACCGAAGCACAAGTTGAAGCAATTGTAAATTATGCAAAAGGGCATGCTACTTTAAAAGGTGCACCACATATCAATACCGAAAGCTTATTAGAAAAAGGATTTACTGCCGAAGAATTAGCAAAAGTAGAAGCAGCTTTAGGTAGTGCATTTGAAATTGGCTTCGTATTTAATGTGTATACTTTTGGAGAAGCAACTTTACAGCGTTTAGGATTTAAAGCAGAACAATACCACGATTTCAGTTGGAGTTTATTGGAAGCTTTAGGCTTTAATGATGATCAAATTGAAGCGGCCAATATTTATATCTGTGGTACTATGACTGTAGAAGGTGCGCCATTCTTAAAAGACGAACATCTTCCTGTATTTGATTGTGCCAATAAATGCGGACAAAAAGGCGAAAGATACATCCATGCACACGGTCATATTCGTATGATGGGTGCTGCACAACCTTTCTTGAGTGGCGCAATTAGCAAAACCATTAATCTGCCAAATGAAGCAACAGTAGAAGAAATTGCAGATTGCTATCGTTTAAGTTGGGAGTTAGGTTTAAAAGCTAATGCACTATATCGTGATGGTTCTAAATTATCTCAGCCATTAAGCAACAAATCGGATAAGAAAAAGAAAACCGGCGATACAGAAGATGTTACTGCAGAAGAAACTGCATCAGCATCTATGCCAATGATTGTAGACATGAGCAAACTTACTGTTGATGAATTATTGGAAGAAGTGAGCAAGCGCATGCAAAGCAGTCAGGATACAGTTTTAAAAGGTCGTTTAGCAAAAATTGTTGAACGTAAAAAATTACCTGCTAAACGTAGAGGATTTACACAAAAAGCTAAAATTAACGGACAAGCATTATTCCTTCGTACAGGCGAATACAATGATGGAACTGTAGGTGAAATTTTCATTGATATGGCTAAAGAAGGCGCAACCGTTCGTAGTATGTTGAACTGTTTTGCAATTGCTGTTTCTATAGGATTACAATATGGTGTTCCTTTAGAAGAGTTTGTTGAAAAATTTGTGTTCACCCGCTTCGAACCGGCCGGTATGGTTGAGCATCCAAATATTAAGAGCACTACTTCTATTATAGATTTCATGTTCCGTTCATTAGCTTATGAATATTTGGGAAGAACCGATTTAGTTCATGTGTTAGACAAGCCCGAAGTATCGAACATGGGCAATGAAGCTTGGGACGAATCTACTCCAACCATTGGAGATAGAGTACCGGAATTAAGTGAAGTAAGGGTAATGGGTACTTCTTCTCCGGCAGGTAATATTACATCAGGAGCTGCTAAAGCTGCACGTCCAAGTTCAGGTGTTAATATCACTGCAGGAAGTGGTTTAGATTCGGTAAATGCTGCAAGTAAAGGCATGCAAAGCGATGCGCCTTCTTGTAATGTTTGCGGACATATTACCATGCGCAGCGGCACTTGTTACAAATGCTTGAATTGCGGTAACAGCATGGGCTGTAGCTAGAATATTTTCAATAAAATTTATCTGAAGAACGTTTCATTTTTGAAGCGTTCTTTTTTTATGCAACAAATGAAAAGGAAATTTTAATTGAACGTTATGTTATTCTACAATACCCGGAATGCTAACGGTAATTGTAGTGCCTTTATATTTCTCGCTTGTTATATGCAAGTCGGCATTCATAATTTTGATAAGATCCTTTACAATAAGATAACCTAGGCCGTTGCCTTTACGATTATTTACGTTTGCTGAGGATACAATAAATTGATCAGACATGATATTGTGTATTTGCTCTTTCGTCATGCCAATACCTTTATCTTCTACTTTAATATTTATTCTTTGATCTGCTACTGTAGCACTGATGATGATATTGCCTTTGGCTGTAAAGTTGATGGCATTTAGAATAAGGTTATACACCACAATTTTAAAGGGTTCAATCATTTGAAACAAGCGAATATCTTTATCAATAGAATTCTCTAAACTCAACTGTTTTTGTTGTGCAATGGATTGAAGGATATTAAAAAGTTGACTTACTACTGCATTGGGATAAAATTGTTCCTTTTCTAATCTTCTGTCTTCATGTTGGTATTTAATCCAATTTAAAATATTGGTAGATAATAACTGAAGTTCTCCCGATGTATTGGTAATTTCCTGGATGGTTTCTTGTTGCAATGCAGGGCTTATGATATGTTGTTTTTCAAGCAAATTTTTTCCGGCGATATGTACAAATTTCAGTGGCGTAATGATATCATGACTAATGATTGAAATTAACCTAGTTTTTAAAAGATTACTTTTTTCTAACACATCATTTTTCTCTTGAAGTTCTTTTGTTTTGTCTTTTACCTGAGATTCTAGTTTGTGTTGTTGTTGTGTAAGTTGATGGGTGCGTAAATTAATGGTAAGGATGATTAATATTGAAAAAACAATGATGGCCAATAGAATAACCCAATTTTCCATATACCATGGTTTTTCAATGGTAAAACGAATTGCTTTTGAAGCAAAATTGTTCATTCCAAAACCATTGGCCTTCCTTATTTTTAGCTCATAATTTCCATGTGGAAGATTGCTGAAAGTGATGTTGCCTTCTTGGTTGATATTGATTGGGTTCCATAATGCAGAGTCGGTAAGTTGATATTCTAAGTTCATGTTTTCAATATTTCCCCAAGAAGAAAATCCGAGATGAAAACTAATATCTTTGCTGCCCGATTTTAGCGCAACATTTGAAAAACTTTCTACCGCAATAATTTTATTATCTACAAAAATTTCATCAATATAAATTTCGTCTATGGGTAATATGGGATGAACTGCATCAGGGTTTACCCATACCAATCCATCCATAGTAGGAAAAGAAAAATAGCCATTGTTTAATTTTAATGCACAGGGGGTGCATCCACCATTCAGCTCTGTCATTTCCATGCCATCGTTTCTGCCAAAATAATGATAGTAAACATCATTTATATTCTTTTCAAATGCAGCAATTAAATCTTTTTTTGATGCTTGAAACAATCCTCTATTGGTACTCATCCAAATAAAGCCATTGTTATCAGGAACAAAGCAATGGGTGTACCTCAGGTAATTATTTTTATCAATAGGCATTTTAACTACTTTATTATTGTGCATAATAAAAAAACCATTGCCATAAGTTCCTATAAAAAGATAGTCATCAATATACTTTAGGTTTCTGATACAATAGCCTTTTGATTCAAACTTTTTAAACAAGCTGTTTGTGCGCTTGTTGTAAGCCATAATGCCTTCGCAAGTAGCTAAAAGTAAATTGTTGTTGGCATCTTTATTGATATCATAGATCAATAAACTTTTTTCTTGATCTGCATCAAACGAATAATAATAGCGTACGCTGTCGCCAAGCAATACACCAATGCCCGAAGAATTTGCATAATAAATGGAATCGCCCATTTCAATTAATCCAAAATGATCATTGAACGTAACAATTTTGGGATAAGCTGTTAGCTTTTTGGTTTTGTAATTATACTGTTGTAAACATCCTGAAGTAGAGCTATTGTGGGGTGAAACTCCGGTAAACCAAATAGATGAATCTTTGGTTTGATAAACATTATAGGTGAATCCATCAGAAGGGGTAAAAGGTAGAGTGGTAGTTGAATTGTTTCCGAAAACTGTTCCATTATTGGTTACAATAGTATTTTTTTCAAATTCAATTTGACTATAAATAGTGGTTTGTTTTTTTTCTGTATTCTCCGGATTTTTTAAAGATTTTACTTGATTGTTTTTAATAACGTATAAACCGGTAGAATTGGTGCCAATAAATAGTAAATGTCTGCTTGCACTATATTGAATAAAATTTATCAATGCACTTACAGGTAATGCGTTGCATATTAAAGTTGCTTCAATTTTTCCATCATTTAAAGAGAGTATCCATGCGTTTTTCCCTTTTGTTAAGATGGGATTTTCCATCCCGGGTTCCCAATAAATTTTATCACAGTTTTGAAGATGGTTACTCAAATCATTGGCATATGTAGCATTTTCTACAAATGGAGGCTTTCCTTCACTGCTTGAAACATGTAGAATTCTATTTTGTTGGTTGAGTAGAAAAACTTCTTTGCCAATTTTAAAAATATCGGGTTCTCCCATTTCCCCAAAAACAGGAATAGGTTTTCTTTGATGCGTAGTTTGATAAAATAATTGAACTGCATTATCAATGAAAATTGCACTATCATTAAGTTGTACAACTTTTCCGGTAAAATATGAAAAATCAATTTCAAGCGGATGTTGGTTGATGTTTAAGAATAAGGATTTATCTAGGGTGTAGAAAAAAAGTTGACTTAAATTATATCTTGTAAAATCAATTTCGTTTTTAAGTGGCTTGGGAACGTTTTGATCTATGTAAAAAATATTACTATTAAAATCGGGCCCGTAAATTATGCCGGTACTTGTTTTTTGAATATAAGGTACACGTTCTGTTTCAAAAAAGCCGGTAGTGGAGCGATTGAAATTTTTAAAACTTATACCGTTAAATCTAGATAAGCCGCCTTCAGAAGCGATCCATAAAAATCCTGTTTTTTCATCCCACTGAATTCCTTTTATACCATTAGAAGGTAAGCCGTTTTCTGTTGTATAATGGCTAACAGCATAAGGCATATTTTCTTGTGCAGCTAGTTTTAAACTACAAAAGAAGAAGATTAATATGTAGGTAATTTTTCGAAGCATGAAATTGCCTTAGCAATATATTCATTCTACTTTAGAAATTCACATTATAGAGGGTGGCCATTTCAATTAATTCTTTCAAATTCTGAACATGTGTTTTTTCGAAGATTCTCGATTTAATTGTAGAAACGGTATTCATTTTTAAATCTAAACTGATGGCAATTTCTTTTGTCCCATTGCCTTTTAAAAGATGATGCAAAATTTCTAATTCTCTTGGGGCTAAAGCGGCAAATGGATTGTTGGGTTTATTGCTTGCTGTTTTCACCAATGTATCGGGATGTTCATTTTGAAGAAAAATACCCAAGTGATTAATGATATCCGTTTCGCTTTCAGATTTTGAAACATAATGCGGAATATTGTATTCTTTCAAGGCTTCTCCATATACTTCTGTAGGCTGCATAGAAAAGCCCATGATGTTTAAATGAGGGTACAGTTGTTTAATTTCCGGAATCACTTCTAATGAATTTCCATCGGCTAAAATGATATCGAGTATTAAATGCGTATAGTTTTTTCGCTTTAATTCCTGCATTAAGTCATTACAGGTCATTACTTCATAAATATCTTTGCAGCCAAAATTCAATTGTAGGTATAGTTTAAGACCTTTACGAATCATACTATGGTCGTCGGCAATAAGGATAACAGGATCAGTTGACATAAATCTTTGATTTCATATTGACAAGAAGAGGGCTAATTTTTTATTTATAGCCAATTATTAAATGATCGAAGGCATTGAGTTGCAAGTTAATTATGTTTTATTTGAAGGCATCGTATCCTTTTTTAATTGTTAGTAGAATTAATTCTATCTGTTTTTTTTCATTAAGGCATTAAATTTGTAACAGATTAAATGGAATTAATTCCATCGTTTTTGTCCCGTTTTTAAATCCATTGTCTTTTTTACCTTATCACTGAAAAGCCACCAACCCTTTCACTGCAAATTGAAATGGCAGGATATTTTATACTTTGATAGTCAAAGCAACTGTACGTTAATTTGAATTTGTACATTTGAAGCGTGAAATGGTTATTCAGAATATTAGCTAAAACACTAAAAATCAGTGGCATTGCAATAGCATTAGTGCTTTTGTTGCTATATCTTATACCATTACTCTTTCCTGGTCAAATTGCAGCCAGTGTTAAAAATTGGGCCAATTCCAATTTAGATGCACAATTGAATTTCTCCAAAACCAAACTTTCTTTCTTTACCCATTTTCCTGCTTTTACAGTTTCGTTACACGATTTTACTATGACAGGCTCTTCGCCATTTAAGAGAGACACTTTAATTGCAGCAAAGAAAATTTCATTTGGTATTGATTTGCAATCGCTATTTTTTGAAAGTAGAACCCGTATCAATAAAATATTTTTGAATAATGCACGAGTACACATTCAAGTAAATGAAAATGGAGCAGCCAATTACAATGTATATCGTCCTCAACCTTCTACTACCGGTACCAATACTTCAGATATTTCTAGTGCATCATTGAAACTTGAAAAAATTGTAATCAAGCAATCAGATTTTATTTACGATGATGCTTCTTTAGATTTATTCATTAAAGCAAAAGGCTTGAATTACAAAGGTGCAGGCGATTTAAGTAAAGCAATTTTCGATCTTAAAAGTCATATTGATGTAGATACACTTGATTTAACCTTTGCACACGAACCCTATCTGCAACATAAAAAAATTAATGCCGATTTAATTACACAAATCAATACCAATTCTTTGGCTTTTATTTTTGAGAAGAACGATTTGCGCATCAATAAATTACCGGTACAATTTAAAGGCACTTTCGATTTTCTTTCTAATGGTTATGCAATGGACTTTACGGCAAATTCTACCAAGAGTAATTTGTATGACCTTTTTTCGGCACTTCCTCCACAATATGTAAAATGGTTAGATGAAACTGAAGTAAAAGGCGAAACCGATTTAGCGCTTACTTTAAAAGGACAGTTTATAGCTTCCGAAAATATACATCCCAATCTAGTTTTTCAACTTAATATCAGGGATGGATATATACAACATCAATCGGCACCTTATCCGCTCAGTAATTTATTGTTGCGAATCAATACCCAACTGCCTGCACTCAATATTGATAGTTTAAAGGTAGATATGGATACCTTATCCTTTAACGTAGAAAAAGATTATCTGAAAGCCTCATTACATACTTTGGGTTTTTCTTCCATGCAAA
>JBMOEQ010000107.1:0-10159 GCA_049314655.1 Ferruginibacter sp.
AAATTTGCGCCTTGATACCCTTTGCCGCTTTGCGTGAAAATGGTTTAGAAGTTTAGGGTTTAGACAATATAAACGAACCATCTTTATATACTTATTGAATCTTTGCTAAAAAGGCATCTACCTTATCGGGAGAAATGCCGGCGGTAATGCCATTTTTCATCACTAGATATCCGCCATCGCTTTTTACATATTCGGATACCGATTGAATATTAATAAGATAAGATTTATGGCTTCTAAAGAAAAAAGGAATTTGGAATAAAATTTCTTCGAAGTATTTTAAATTTTTACTGGCTATGAGTTTGGAGCCGTCTTGCAAATGAATTTCGCTATAAGCACCATCTCCTTTAATCAGCATTACTTCTTGTGGTTTGAGCAATTTGTAAGCAGCGCCATTTGGAACTATAATGCGTTTTTCATCCCAATTAGCACTGGAAGCCAAGTTATGTTGTAATGCTTGAAATTGTAGGGTTTGCATTTTTTCAGTACGCTGAATAAAGCGATCTACTGCAGCAGCTAATTGTTGATGTTGTATGGGTTTTAACAAGTAATCGATAGCCGAAAAACGAAAGGCTTGCAATGCATATTCGTTATAAGCAGTAGTGAAAATGACGCCAAAATTTACTTCTTCGGGTGGAAAGAAATCGAGCAATTCCAAACCGCTATGTCCGGGCATTTCAATATCTAAAAAAATCAAATCGGGTTTGTATTTATGAATGGCTTTAACACCTTCTGGTAAATCGCTACATTCGGTAACTACATTTACTTGCGGACAATATTCTTTTAAAATAGCTTTTAAAAGTACCCTTGCCTTAGGCTCATCATCTATAATAATACTATTGATGGTTGTCATAAAAATTTAGATAAATTTCTTTTTGGTAAAAGGAATGTAGAGTTGTACAATGGTTCCGGTAGGTTCGCCAGCATCGGAATATTTGTCGGTTATTACAATTTCAATATTGCGCACTTTACTTTGATTTAAAATGTTGAGCCGTTTTTGGTTGGCGCTCATGGCAAAACTTTCATGCATATCGGCTTTAATTTTTTTTAGTGCAGCAGCACGTTTTCGGCCAATGCCATTGTCTTCTACTTTTACTTCTATGCCATCTGTAACATTGGTAAACGTGAGCGAAAGTTGGCGATTGCTTTTTTTGTGTAATAAACCATGTTTAATGGCATTTTCTACATAAGGTTGAATAAGCATAGAGGGTACTTGAATACTCTCAGGATCAATATTATCATCGATTTCAATGATGCAATTAAAGGAATCTTCGAAACGTAATTTTTCCAAATCCAAATAAAGTTTAAGTGCTTTTATTTCTTCACTTAATGGGATGGTTTCTTTATTGCTCATATCTAAAATCATACGGGTTAAATCGCTGAACTTACCTAAATAGGTAGACGCATTTTCTTTATCGTTGGTATAGATATAAGCTTGTATAGTATTGAGTGCATTAAATAAAAAGTGCGGGTTCATTTGACTTTTTATACTCGATAATTGACTTTTTTGTACTTCCTTAGCCAGGGTTAATTTTTCTTGTTCGAGTAAGTTGTTTTTATTGATATTTCTAATGCGTTGTTTGAAATACACAAATAATATGAAGCTAAAAAATATTAAACCTGTAATCCAAACGGCCATTTGTTTATACCAAGGGGCATCGATGGTAAAATTAATCACCAAGGGCGTTTCGTCGGCAACACCATCTTCATTGAATGCCTGAAATTGAATTTTATAATAGCCTGGTGAAAGTGCAGGTAAGGGAAGTACACGCGCATCGTTTTGAATGGTTAGCCAATTAGATTCATTGATTTTATACTTTATGGTTAAAGCGCCTTCACCTCGATAACTTAAAACTGAAAACAATAATTCTATATTATTTTGAGAGGCGTTGAAATGGATGTCGTTTTCGTAATCTACCTTTTTACCATTGATCCAAAATTCGTTTAAACTAAAAAGCGGGGCAACTACATTTTTGGTAATTAGGTTTTTATTAAACACCACTAAGCCATCTGTCGTTGCTACAAATACATTGTTTTCGAAAACAAATACATCTTTAATTTCGGCCTTAGGCATGCCATCGGTATTGTCGTAATGCACAATTTCTCTGGTAGAGGTATCGTATGCCATCAATGCATTTTCTTGAATCATCCAAAATTTATTGCCGCTTATTTTGAAGTTGAAAATAGTATTACTGTTTAAACCTTGCCGTGTAGATAAAAAAGGATGGGCTTCATGGTTTATGACTCTTAATAAACCATTATTAAACGTAGCTACATATACTTCATTGTTATTGATTTGGATTTGTGCTGCAAAAATATGTGCCCCATTGAATTTTATTTCGCCATTTTCTTTTGGTGAAAAATAGAATAATCCGGCAGAAGTTGCTGCATACAATACACTGTCTTTTGTATCAAAGCAAACCCACCGGGCTCTACCTGTTTGTTCAAGAAGCGGATAACATTTGCTGGTATTCCAATCGGCCCCTTTTCGTTGTAACCAAATGGGTATTTTAATAGGGTTGCCAGTTTTGCTAATTAAACCAACACCGCCGGTATAGGCAACAGCAAAAATTTCATCATTGATAGACGCGCAACTTTTTACTGCCATAGGAATTTCCCAGCGGTAGCCATAATTTTTATCTAATGAAATAAATGCATTGCTAAAAAGATAGAAATTGTTGTTATTGTCGAGTTGAAGTCCGAGAACTTCATGATTGGTTTTGCCTTCAAATTTTTTATTAAAAATATAATCTTCTTTAAATTCTAATAGTTCGCTTTTTTCGGTGCCTGCGTAAAATGTTTTTGTTTGAAGGTTACCGGCTAATGTAGTAATGGCGGTTTCATTAAATGCGTATAATCTAAAATGTAAACTGGTTACTAAAAATACGCCTCTGTTAATAGTGCTAAACCAATAATTGCCTTCACGGTCTTTAATGATTTTATTGATACTGTTTCCTTTGAAAAAACAAAACCCATCGTACTTGGGTCTAAATTGTAAATCAAAACAATAGGCACCGGTAGTAGTACTTACCCAAATTTCATCATTGATGTTATTTACGCTTTGAATAAACAAACCTGGCTTTAAAATATAAATGGGTTTGCAGGAATCTTTAAGATCAAAAAAGTAAGGATAAGTATTTTTTGCTACACCATATAAATTGTTTTTTACGGAAAGCAACAATGCGGTATTGGTTAGCTTTGGAAGCGTCTTCATGTGCACTGTGTATCCATTCGTTTCGTAAAGATTTAGATTGGAAAGAATAAATAATTTATAGGGATTACTGGTTACCGGGCAAGGGAAAATGAGGGGTAATTTGATGCCGAATTTTTGATTCGTTTCGAGGTTTTTAATTCGAATGCTATCGTCAGAGCAACTGAATAATAAATTGTTGTTGAGTAATTGAGCGGGGCTAAATAAGCCGTTTTGTGTAAAGGCGGTTTCTTCGGTTAAGCTATCATTTTTGGTATGATAAAAAACTCCGGTAAAATCTTGACACCAAACTGTAGATTTATATTCAATTAAATTACTAATGGCTTTACCTTGTTGACTATTGGCTTGAAAGTTTACGAAAGTTTTACCATCGTATTTACTCAATCCTTTATCGTGTGCCAGCCAAATAAATCCATTGGCATCTTGAAGCATGTCGTATATGGTATTGCTGGGTAATCCGTTTAGATTATTGATTTTTCTAAATACCGGATTTTGTGCTGAAGCGCATGCAATGCCAGCAAGAATAAAAAGGAATATAACAATAGGTTGCTTCACCGCAGCGTATTCTTTTAAAATGAATGGAAGGCAAAGAAAATGATGCGGACTTAGAATTGATTAAAGTTTACTTAATAACCAAATTTTGCCATTTACATCATTGGTAGCTGTAATTAATAAGCGACCAACTTTACCGGATTCAAAGCTATAAAGTTTATCGCCAACTTCCATTTTAATGGCATTTATCTTTTCTATTTGCAGAAGGTATTGTTGTTTATTGCCGGAATGGTACACTGTTTTTTCGGTAGAAAGGTCATTTTGAATCTTCAGATAAACCGATTCTTCTTTGTATAAAATTCTAGTTTGATGTGCATTAAGGAATTGTGGATATTGAAACAATACCAAAAATAAACATAGCAGCGATGCACTATAAAATTTCATAATTAAATTTTTCATTCATTTGCTAAAAAATATCCAATTGGCCATTCAAGCGGAAAAAAAACGCTGCAACACGGATGCGGCAGCGATTTTTACAGTTTCGGGGATTTAATATCGTAAACCATTTTACCTTCTTTAATAAGCAAATGGTATGTGTTTGGTGTTTTTAAAACATCTATAACAAAGGAAAGAAAATATAATTTTACTATTGAAGGCATTTGACTTGCAGCAAGCTTGAATTGAGGTAACCCCCTTTTCATTTTACCTATTAATTTAATTTCTATTCAATTGTGCTTCTATTTTGAATAGGAGAATGCCTTTTTTAGCATAATCGAAAAACTTTCATAGAACTTTGGTAAACTTGCTACTCCTAAAATATATGTACATACAAGGCCTTCAATATCATGCTTCAACCATTTTCAGCCGGATATTGTTGGTTTTAATGCTGCAATTGATAAATTTTCAAATTTCCGCACAACAAACCGCATCTATAAGGCATTTTACCATCCAAGATGGCTTGGCTATTAATTCGGTGAATGATATTTTATTCGACCACAATGGTATGCTTTGGGCCGCAACTTCGGATGGATTACAACGTTACGATGGGTATCAATTTAAAACGTATAAGAATATTTATGGCAACTTATCTAGTTTGCCAATCAGTCATTGTATGGCCTTATGGGAAGATGAGCAGTCTACTTTATGGATTTCTCATGGCAATATAATTTCTTTTAAAAAACCGAATCAATCGAATTTTGTTGCCATAAAATTTCCGAAAACAGTTTTAATATCTTCTTTTTTTTATGAAAGTAAAACGCATTTATGGTCGTATAACAAACAATATGTAGTGCTTATTGATAAAACTCAACCTTCAAAATCAATAGCCTATCCAATAAAATTTGCCAATAAAGACACCACTTTATTACGGATCATTTTTGAAGAAGGTTTTTTTAAACACAGTATATTTAAGCAAATTGTTAAAGATTATCCACAAGGGAAAGAACTGTTGAAAGGGAGTTCTACTTTTCCAAGTGCGCTTTTACATGATGAAAGCGCCTTGCTTCAACTGCCTCCATTGTTGAGCAACGATTCAATACATGCTACTAAAAGTGTATTAACGGTTACAGCTTCTGCTCAATATGACAGTACTACTTTATTGGTGCTTATCTTAAATAAAGGATTGTATCTCTATCATACTACAACCCAGTACCTCGAAAAACATCCCCTTTCAGATCTTGTAGAAGCCAATATTAATTACCAACTGGTTAGAAATATTACGATTGATGCATTTAAAAATGTATGGCTTTCTCAATCCGGAAAAGGTGGTATTATTTGTTTTAAAGAAGATCGAAACCCTTTTCGTACATTTCTTAAGGCCGAAGAAAATGAAATTATTTATGGCATGGGATGGAATAATGCCCATCAGCTTTTTGTGGCTTCATTTGCTAAGCATATAAAGATGTATAACGATTTAGGGCAGCAACAACATGATTTTACGGCATCATTAAAACAATATGCTTCGCAAAAAATTAATCCAGTTAACATTCGTGCGTTGTGTAAATTAAGTAAAGATGATATGCTTTGGATTTCAACCAACGGGAAAGTGTATTGCTATCATTCACCTACACAACTGATCAAAGAGGTTTCTAATTTAATGCCCGTAGCAGGAGCAATAGATACAGATAACTTTGATTTGTTTATACAACCCATCAATGATTCGCAAGTTGTTTTTAACCGTGCGCATACTTTGGTTATTTGTACTACAAATGGCAGCAGGCATACTTTTAAAATCTATTTAAGTATTTCGCCTCAACTTCGAATAACGAGCTTTATTCCATTAAATTCTACTGAATGGTTAATAGGAACAACAACCGGTTTGTATAAATGGAATAAAGATGGATTAATACAAGTGAGTACTGTTCCTTCCGTACATGTAAAACATATTACGGTTGATAAAAAGCAGCAATTTTGGATTGCTACGGTGGAAGGTATTTGTATTTTAAAAAATGAAATCCTAATCAAGAAATTCACGGAGCAAAATGGATTGCCCAATAATTTCATTTATGGTATTTTATTCGATGATCATCAAAATGCATGGTGCACCAGCAATAAAGGATTGATAAAGATTGATACCGCATTTCAACTTAAATCATACAATAAATCCAATGGATTACTAAACGATGAATTTAATACCAATGGTTTTTTAAAGCATGCTGATGGGCGTTTTTTCTTAGCCGGATTAAATGGTATTGATGTATTTCATCCCAATTATTTTCGGGAAGATTCAACACAATCTAATATTCGATTAAGTGAGGTAAAAGTAAATTACTTATCCTATCCTTTTCAAGTAAATACGCAACAGGATATTGAATTACAATTATCTCATGATCAAAATAATTTGTCCTTCTCTTTTGCAGTTACAGATTTTTTTGATGCTGCTTCAAATCAGTATAGTTATTGGTTGAAGGGATTTCAAAAAGAATGGTCGATGCCTTCTACCACCAATGAAGTGAATTATATTTTGCCTCCCGGCGATTATGAATTGTGGGTAAAAGGCGCGAATCATTTGGGCAATTGGACAACCACTTTATTGAAAGTAAAAATTGTTATAGTGCCGGCATGGTACCAAACTAACGGGTTTAAAATTTTAATCATTTTGGCCATGGTTGGGCTATTGGCATTGCTGTTTTACAATATTTATAGGCGCAGGTTAAATGCTCGAATTCAGCAATTAAAGTTGGTACAACAGTTACAAGATGAAAAAGAAAGATTAAGCAGAGATTTGCATGATAACTTAGGCTCTCAAATGGCTTTACTCATTAATGATGTAAACCAGTTGGAAACAACCGTTAAAAAGCAAATGCCGTTTCTGCACAATATTCATCAAGTAAAGGAAACGTCTAAACAACTCATTCAAACCTTGCGCGAATCGATATGGATAT
Organism: Ferruginibacter sp.; assembly: GCA_049314655.1. Lineage (GTDB taxonomy): Bacteria > Bacteroidota > Bacteroidia > Chitinophagales > Chitinophagaceae > Ferruginibacter. The sequence continues at coordinate 7,084 of JBMOEQ010000107.1, forward strand.
TAAATAAGGAACAAGTGTTGGCACAAGATTTTTTTGATAAGCTCACCGAATATGCATCGCGTCAAATGCAATCGAATACTACCATGCAGTTGCAAACCAGAAATGAGCTTATTGAAAATACGGTTTTAAGTTCTATTGAAGCATTGCAATTGTTTAGGGTTTGCCAGGAAGCCATCAATAATGCTATTAAGTACAGTAAAAGTGAATGGCTTTTGCTTGTTGTAAATACGCAGCAGTATCGCTTTCAATTGCAGATTGCCGATGGTGGTATTGGGTTTTCGAAGCAGGCCATGCAACAAGAAGGGCATTATGGTATTGGTAATATTCAACAGCGTTTGCAATCTATTCGTGCCGAATGTAATATAGAATCAACGCCCGATAAAGGCACTTCTATCACCATTCAATTAAAATGATAAAATGCCACATAGGGGGTATTGAATAGTTCTGTCATCCGGTTAATTTTGTGTATCATGAACATTGCTATTGTAGATGATAAAACTTATTTGCGGCTGTCGCTCAAAGAAAAGCTGGCTTCTGTAGAAAATGACTTGCAAATTATTTTGGAAGCAAGTAATGGGTTAGATTTTATACAGAAGATAAAAGCCTGTACGCCACTTCCTGATGTAGTGTTGATGGATATTGAAATGCCCGAATTAAACGGTATTGAAACCATTCAACGTGTAGCCCCTTTGTATCCTCAAATGAAATTTATCATGATTACGGTTTTTGATGATGATGATAGAATTTTTAATGCAATAAAAGCTGGCGCGCATGGCTATTTATTAAAAGAAGAACCTGCACAACAATTAATTGATGCCATTTATCAGGTTTATGAAGATGAAGGTGCGCCGATGAGCCCCGGCGTTGCACGTAAAGCTTGGAAATGGCTTACTACTATGGCGCATCAACCTGCGGTACAACCTCAAAAATTACCCATTGAACTAGAGCCTTTAAGCGATAGAGAAAAGGAAATTCTTCAATGTGCGATGGATGGAAAAGAGTATCAAGCCATTGCCGAGCAATTATTTTTAAGTAAACATACCGTACGGCAGCACATGAAAAATATTTACCGCAAACTACATGTGAGCAGTAAAGTGGAAGCCCTGCAAATCAGTATTAAAAACAAGTGGATTTAAATGGCCCATACGGCACAAAGATACAGTTGAGCAAAAACTGGTTATTATACAGTAAGTAAGATATTTACTGATACACCCGGCTATTAATGATTTAGTAGCTGGGTTTTTTACGCCCGATTGAAGGGATACCCCGGTGCAGATTTGTGCGTTGGCCATGTGCCGGCGTATAACCGAAAAGCGGGACCACTGCTGAATGCTGTACTACTGCCGGCGTGCCAAAACCAATTACTCATTATCGATTGCCACTTACTCAAGTGCTTTATGAACGGTTAAGGAGCATGTTACATTTGATGCAAATTAATTTCATTATGAAGTACTGTTTGATCTTATTTACTGGGTTAATGTTGTCGTGCTCGGCAATGGCTCAACATGTGGGCGTTAATATTGCAACTCCTGAAATGGCATTAGATATTAATGGCGATATTGGTTTGCGCAGTGCCGAGTTAACATTGGTTGAGGGCGATAATATTGCAGTAGATGTTAATAGCAATCCGTTTAGTAATTACCGCATTATTGGGCCTACTCAACCGTTTACCATTTCGGGTATAAGCTATTCGCCGGATGGAAGAATGGTATTGTTTTTTAACAGAAGCGGACAAACGCTTACGATTGCGAATGAATCTGTAACTGCTGCCGAATCGGAAAGAATTATAACCGGCTCGGGTGCCGACATTACAATTCCCAATAATGCCAGTATACAATTTCAATATGATGGTGGCGCTATGCGTTGGGTGGTTAGAAGTCAAAGTCCTACTGCAGGTTCCGCTATTGCCGGAGGTTGGGCATTGAATGGAAATTTGGGTTTAGCCAACACTAATTTTATTGGTACTACCGATAATATTCCTTTAGTACTTAAACAAAATAACACAGAAGTGGCTCGATATAGTGGCACCAATGCTTTTATATTGGGTAAATATCGTGCACCATTAACGAGCAGTAGTTACAGTGTTGCCATTGGTACTGATGCAGAGATTAGTGGTGACAATCAAATTATAATTGGTGCGCCTTATCATAAAACCGGTGTTGGTTTGGGGTATAATGAAAGTCCAGACCATACATTAACGGTTGGCCGAAAATATTCCAATGCCGGCGCATTGGGCATTTATGGAACTGGAGGATTTCATACGCATTTTAATTATGGTAATACCGAAGATACTTATATCCGTGCCGGAAAATTATTGGGGCGTGTGTTCATCAATAATAACAACGGTGGAGATGTAATATTAGGCTCCGAAACAACGAGTAATGTGGGTATTGGTACCAACTATGCGCCTAGTAGACGTTTAGAAGTGTACAAAGGGAGGATGTTGTTTAGGGGTGCACAAGATGTTGCCAATAATATTTACCCGGGTATTGAATTCTCTGATGGTGTAGGCAATGTTTTGCGCGGTTTTGTAGGTATGGCCAATGATAATTTAGTAGGCTTTTACGGTTACCAAGGAGGCGGTTTTGGAATGGTAATGGATGTTACATCGGGTAATGTGGGTATTGGAACAACCAATCCAACGTATAAATTAAGTGTGAATGGTTTTATACGCAGCAAAGAAATTGTAGTAGAAAGCAATTGGGCCGATTATGTATTTGAAGATAACTATGCATTGCTTCCGCTTGATTCGATGCAACATTTTATCCTACAAAACAAACATTTACCCGGTATGCCAACTTCCCAAGAGGTACAAACGAATGGACTTTCAATGGCGGCTATGCAAACCCGTATGATGGAAAAAATTGAAGAGCAAAGTTTATATATTCTTCAGTTGCACGAACGCTTAAATACATTAGAAAAGTTGATTCATAAAACCTCCAACTAATTTTATGTATACAAAACATATAGGCATTGTAGTGTTGATGTTGCTGTGCTTTTCATTTACAAATGCACAAGGTTTTGAGCAGGTGTTGCGCAGCAAAAATTTATCGTTCAACAGTACCGAATCTTTTTC
>JBMOEQ010000108.1:0-10114 GCA_049314655.1 Ferruginibacter sp.
GGGGTTCCAACACACCACCAATACCTACCCCACCACTTAAATGCACGCCCTTACCAATTTGTGCGCAACTGCCTACCGTTGCCCAAGTATCAACCATGGTGCCTTCATCTACATAAGCGCCAATATTTACATAACTAGGCATCAGCACTACGTTTTTGGCAAGATACGCCCCATAACGGGCTACAGCATGCGGTACTGCACGTACACCCAATTGTGCGTAACCAGATTTGAGTTTCATTTTATCATAAAATTCAAATGGAGGCAATTCAAAAGTTTCCATTTGTTGAATACCGAAGTACATCAATATGGCTTGCTTCACCCATTCATTTACTTTCCATCCTTCTGCTGTTGGTTCGGCAGTTCTTAATCTACCTTTATCTACTTCTTCAATAACATCTCTTACGCCTTGCGCATAAATTGGATCTTTTAATAAATCTCTATTGCTCCATGCGTCTATTATTAATGCTTTTAATTCCATTGTTATAATTTATGTTGTTGTTGTAAATGTAATAGTTTACTGTATTTGAGGTATACTTCAAAAGCTATATTTTTAGCTACGATGTAACCGGTTTGTCCATCTAAAAATCCTAATTTAAAAATATACCCTTGTATAAAAGCAACTGCAGGATTTAGCCATAGATTAAAAAAATTAGCTCTTTTTCCCGATTCAAAATATGCCTTTGCACTTAAGCTGGTGTATTTGTTGATGGTGTTTAAATGATCTTTAATGGTATCGGTTCCATCGTGCAGTAAATCGCCCTGTAAAAATTGTATCGTAACAGTTGCGGGTATATCAATGGTTTCGTGCACTACCCTTTGTTTCCACTGCACTTCCTTTCTGTTAAATAACCGATGTTGTGTATCGGGATATGTAATGCCGTGGTGTAAATATTTGCCGTAAAAATTATTGAGTCGGCTCATTTTGTATACCCCATGTAATCCCGAAGATTTAGCTTGTAAAATAGCATGCTTCAGTTTATCCGATAATCGTTCATCGGCATCAACACTTAAAATATAATCGTGATGCGCAAGTGCATTGGCATCATTTTTTTGTTGACCGTATCCTTTCCAATCTTGTTGAAAAAAATGCACGCCATAAGCTTTACAAATTTCCGGAGTAGCATCGGTAGAAAATGAATCGAGTACAACAATTTCGTCAACCACCCCTTGCAAGCTATCTAAGCAGGGACCAATTTTGTTGGCTTCATTAAAACTGATGATTACAGCAGAAATTTTTTGCATGATATGGTTGAATGCTGCCGCAAGATACAAAAAGATAAAACAGCTTTGGTATGTACTGAATCGATAATGTATCTATTCCTTACCTTGCAGTGTAGAAAGAATATTGCATGAAAATTTTAATCAGGCTTCCCAATTGGTTAGGTGATATGGTAATGAGTACGGCATTTGTAGAAGCCGTAAATCAATGTTATCCCAATGCCGAGATTGGCTTAATTGCTAAAAAAGGGATTCATCCGTTGCTTGATTTTTTTCCAAAACATGCAAATCGATATGTATTCAGCAAACAAGAATTCAAGGGATTATGGGGTGCTTGGAAATTTGGAAGAAGCATTGCAAAAACTGAAAAATATGATGTGTACTTCAGTTTGCCCGATTCCTTTTCTACAGCATTAATGGGATTTGCAAGCGGTGCAAAACATCGAGTGGGATATAAAAACAGCATTCGTACGCTTCTTCTCACCCATGCCTTCAATAAAAAGAAAAATGGATACCATGTAGAAGCCTTTCTTGAGCTGTTGAGCAAGTATGCGCAAAAACCGATTCCCGAAACAAAAGTAATTTTAAAAACTGCGCCTATACTTTTACGTGAGAACCGTATTATTTTAAATATCAATTCAGAAGCGGCTTCTCGAAAATGGCCACTATCAAAAGCCATCAGCAGAATTACTGCATTAAGAAAAGCACTCACCGAAGAATTGATTTTAGTGGGTAGTCCGGCAGAAAAAGCCTTTGTAGATCAAGTTTATGAAGCCTTACCGGATAAAAAAGGCATTACCAATTTGGCAGGAAAAAGTCCGCTCCCCTTATTGATAGAACTTATGGGGAAATCTAAATTGATTATTTCTAGCGAAAGTGGACCGGCTCAAATTGGCAATGCTGTTGGCACACCTACTTTAGTAACCTTTGGTGCATCGAATGAAAAAATTGGAATGCCCTATCCCGATACTTCAATTATTGGTATTCGTTATGGACAATTACCCTGCGAACCTTGTTTAAAAAACACGTGTAAACTGTATCAAGAACCCGAATGCCAAATGCGTTTGGATGATGCGGTGTTGGTGAATAAAGCAATAGAAATACTGAATAGAGTTTAGAAGTTTAGGGTTTAGGGTTTAGACGTTGAATCTCAACTCGTATTTAGAGTAAGCCGTAACGATTCTTTAGAAACTTTATAACCTCCATAAACGCTATAAACTTTATAAACCCTATAAACTGATTAACCCATATAATCTACAAAATCGCCAACCCTACCCCAATCTGTATACTCTGGCTTTTCCACTGGTCTTGATTATCGATATCGTTCAAATTATTTAAGCCTACTGCATATCTACCATAAACTCTGAATCGAGATAATCTTAATTGAATACCACCAACTAAACTAAAATCGCCCGATTTGAAAGCAGCATTACCATTTTGCAACATATTTTGGTTTTGGTCGATGATAATTCCAAATTGGGGTCCTGCTTGTAAAGAAATATTACGCGATAATTTATAATCGAGTAAAATAGGAATACTTAAATATTTTAATTTAATGGCCGGTCTGTTAGAAGATAATAGATTATTATAGATATCACTAAACTTATCGGTAGTATCTGCAGATAAATGACTAAACAACACTTCGGGTTGAATAGAAAATTTCTTTCCTAATCCAATCTCAGCAAATCCACCCAATTGATATCCATAAGAAAATTGACTAGAAAACGACTGTCCAGTAAGCTTATTGATATTAGCGCCTCCTTTTGCACCAATATGAAATTTTTGAGCCTGTACCTGGTTAAATAATATGGTACAAATAAACAAGGCGAAGATGATTTTTTTCATGTTATAAGTTTTAATAGAATACTTTTCAAGATATATGCCAACTCAAAAAAGTAATTTAAAATATTTTGTTAATCGTTTCAAAAATAAAAACCCAGTTTAAAAGTGATGTTTTGGGTAAATCTATTTCCGGTGGTAGAAGCTACATAATAATCTAAATACCATTCGGGTTCAATACTAAATTTTCCTATGTAGTATTGTAGGTTTAAATCTACTCCAATTGATTCGGGTTGAAATTTATCCGTTTGTAGTTTTGGTATCCTGCCTCTCCTATTCAATATTCTAAATAATAATGGGGCATTGGTAATATGACTGATGGATGTTTTACCTGCTCCCAAATTAAATAATATTGAAGGTGTAAAAACCAAGTTATCCTGCTCATTTAAAACCTTTTCCCATTCAAAACTATGTGCTACAGAAAGCATCATGGTAAAGGAATTTAATGCATAGGTGATGGAATCATAGAAAATTTTCCTATTGCCATTTATAACGGTATCCTTTGTACGCAGTTCATTGTATTTCCCTGATGAATACCCAAGTGCTAAACCGGGTTGCAACCATTTCTTTTTATACTGAAAAGAGCCATATAAATCATGTTGAATGGGAGAAGCATAAGAAGAATAAGAATCTTTCACCCAATAATGCGTATATGATAATCCTAAGGCAATATTTTTATTATTGGGTAAATCATATGCCGGATTAATAGCAAACTGAACAGGACCAAAAGTATTTTGATCGTTCAACAAACTGGTATTGGCACTTATACTCAACCCCGATTTATGAAAATACCCAATAGAAGGTGTAAATACCATTGTACGTTCTGCTTGCCGAGAATTCAACGACTTATTTCTGATACTAAATAATTGATTACCCACTTCAACATTTACCGAAAAATAGCTGGTTGCTTTAGAAGATTGATTAAGCAATGCAGCCAACTCGTTTAAAATGGTAATGGAGTCTTGTGCAGATAATCTTACTGTATCAACTTTTTGTTGCGCTTGAACAAAACCAAAGCATAGCAAGAGAATAATAAAAAATATACGGGATTTAGGCATATATCAATCCATACATTGTTTAAAAATGGATAAAATAAAAATAGCCAATTATATTGAAGATTAAGTAAAAGTAAACTACTCTGTTTTGAAATTTATGCTGTTTCTAAAAATTAAATATCAACAATTGCCTCAAAAGCACTACATTTGCAAAATATTTTTTAAGTGTCTTGCATGACATGTCCGGCAGGCTGTTGAATTCTGGTGGCCGTTTTCACCTCAACTTTAGTGTTTACTTCTTTGTAACAACAGGCTCATAACATATCATGTAGGTTTAAATCAAAATTCATGAATGCATTTGAAGCCTTAGGCTTAAACGAACATCTCGTTCGTGCTGTAACCGATTTAGGTTTTGAACAGCCCACTCCAATACAAGAACAAGCAATTCCTGTATTATTATCAGGTACAACAGATTTTGTTGGACTAGCGCAAACCGGCACCGGTAAAACTGCTGCATTTGGTTTGCCTTTATTAAATTTAATAGCTGGTACCGAACGTTTCCCTCAAGCATTGATTGTTTGTCCTACAAGGGAATTGTGTTTACAAATCACCAATGACTTAACTGTTTATTCAAAACATTGCAAAGGACTTTATACCGAAGCCGTTTATGGTGGTGCGTCTATTACTATGCAAATTCGTAACCTACGTAAAGGTGTACAAATTGTAATTGCTACTCCCGGACGGTTAATTGATTTAATTGAACGTAAAGCAATCGACCTACAAAAAGTAAAATATGTAGTTTTAGATGAAGCCGATGAAATGCTCAACATGGGATTCCGTGATGACATTGATTTTGTGTTAAAGAATACCATTAACCGCGAAAGCATTTGGTTATTCAGTGCTACTATGCCACCGGAAGTAAAGGCTATTTCTCGCAACTTCATGACTACCCCTAAAGAAATTACGGTAGGTAAAAAGAATAGCGGCAATGTAAATATCGATCACCAATTTGCTGCAGTAGCTGCACATCATAGATATGAGGCATTGAAAAGAGTGATTGATTTTAATCCGGGTATGTATGGTATTATTTTCACCCGTACCAAGGCCGATGCACAAGATATTGCCGAAAAATTGGTTCGTGAAGGATACGAAATTGAAGCCTTACATGGCGATCTTACCCAACAACAAAGAGATAAAGTAATGGGAAGATTTAGAGCCAAACAATTGCAATTATTAATTGCTACCGATGTTGCGGCAAGAGGTATTGATGTAGATGGTATTACCCATGTTATCAATTACGAATTGCCCGATGATATGGAAGTATATACCCATAGAAGCGGACGTACAGCACGTGCAGGAAAAACCGGCATTTGCTTATCTATTTGTCATAGTAGAGAATTGTTCAAGATTAAATCGCTTGAACGTATGATTAATGCGAAGTTTAATAAAATTGATATTCCTTCCGGAAAAGATGTTTGCAGAAAGCAATTTTTTCACTTCATGGATAAGTTGATGCAAGCCGATATTGAACACGGCGATTATGAAACTTACATGGAAGATTTAAAAGTTAAATTTGCAGATATTACAAAAGAAGAAGTGTTGCAAAGAGTTGCTGCATTAGAATTCAGTCATTTCTTGAAATATTATGACAAAGCAGAAGACTTAAATAATACCCGTTCGTTAGGTAGAAGTGTACCATCCGATTCAAGAGGTGGAGATAGAGATGATAGAAATAGAGAAACTTCAAATAGATTTACTGCAGGCAGAAAAGAAAGAGGCAATTATCCGCAACGCGATAACGGTTATGCAAGATTGTTTATTAATTTGGGTACCAAAGACGGATTTTTTAAAGCCAACTTTTTACAATTCATTTTAGATGAAAGTAACTTGAAGAAAGAAGTACTGGGCCGTATTGATATGAAAGAAATGAACAGCTGGATTGAAATAGACAAAGCTGCTGCAAGCAAAATGATTAAAAGTTTAGATGGCAAAAAACATAATGGAAGACTAGTACGTATGAATGAAGCCGATGGCGGATACAAACGTGCTGATGAAGGAAAGAAGCGCATTCCGTTTAAAGAAAAAGATTTCAATAAAGCCGATTAAACGCTGTTTTAAAGTCGATTTTTTTTCAAAATATTACCTCAAGCAATTTCAAATTTTACCCAATTTGAAATTGCTTTTTTTTGTGCCTGAAAAAAAATTTAGAAAAAAAACTACAAAAAAGTTGCACAATTGAAAACAATTTATACCTTTGTTACACACAAGAAAATCTATAACTAGATTCTTATCTCCAATTCCTTTTGCGAAGCACCCCGTAATTATTCATTCCAACATCTTCTAGAAATCTGTTTTTTAATTCATATCTATTAATGAATTAATACTATCCTTTTCTCCAATACCTGCTGCAGTAACCGCAAGAAATCTTTTATCAATTATTATTTCCAGTAAGTAAGTAAATAGCCTTTTAGGTTAGTATATATATTTTTTGAAACGAATCTCTAAAACACAGATTATGAACAATTCTACCCCGATTTCAGCTCAAAGACTCATGAAGTCGTTGATTGCACTTTTAATTATGACGGCATTAATTCCTGCTGCATCAGTAGCACAATTTAGGAATTATGGTATCATTTACTCAGAAAATTTGAAAGGTAACACCGTACTTTGTGGCAATACGCTTGAAGCTATTGTACGTACATCAAATGGCACAGTAAACACCACAAAAATGAATGAAAACAGTGCTGATGGCAATAGCCAATACGGTAACGATGACGAAAACATGCAATATGTTGACGTTGATGGAACTACCGGAAATGGAGCCGGAACACGTAACTCTTCAATTTCTAAATTGGTATTACCAGCCTCAGGTACAAACACCATCAAAATGGCAAGGTTGTATTGGGGAGGAAGAGTAACCAATAGTGATTTCAATAGTTTTACAGGTAATAAAAATATCAAAATCAGTTACGGAAGTACTTATGGAAATATCGGTGCATATACAGAATTAGGTGCATTACAATTAGATAGCCAACAAGTAGGTACATATTTCCGTTACCAAATGTATACAGATATTACTTCAATTGTTCAAACGAATGGTACAGGTTATTATCGTGTTGGTAATGCTCCATTAACAGTTGGTGCAGTTTCGGGCGGTGGTAACTATGGCGGATGGTGCATTGTAGTTGTGTACGAAAACCCAACTTTACCTTTTAGCAGTGTTCGTGTATATGATGGTTTTCAACAAGTTTACAATGGCGGTGCGGTTTTAAATACATCAGTAACTTTAACCGGTTTAGATGTTCCATCAGGTGCTTTAACCAATACAGATGCTAAAATGGGCGTTATGGTTTGGGAAGGTGATGCAAATCTTACTGCAGATTATTTGAAAATAAATGGCAATACTTTTTCAAATGGCAAAAATCCTTCAAATAATCCATGGAATGGTACTATTTCTTCTTTTGCTGCACACGATACTACGAAGTTCCCTAATTACACTAACCAAATGGCTTTAGATATCGATCAATTTTATGTAGGTACAGGTTATGGTATCAACCCTAATGCAACTAGTGTTAATTTAGAATTTGGTACTGAAGCCGATCAGTATTTCCCAGGCTTGTTCACTTTCGTAATTAAAATGAAAGATCCTACCATTACTTTAGATAAAACCGTAACAGATGCAAGCGGTAATAGTCAACCAGAAGGTGGAGAAGTATTGACTTATAAACTAAAAGGTAAAAACTTAGGTATTGGTAACGCCAATCAAATTATCATTACTGATACTTTACCCAATACCATGACTTATATCCCTGGTACTTTAAAAGTAAATTATTGTCCTGGTGTTGCATTAGGTGCAAAATCTGATGCCGCTGCCGACGACCATGGCGAGTACATTGTAAGTGGAATATATAAAACCATTCAATTCCGTTTAGGTAATGGTTCTAATGGTACTATTGCTGGTTGGATAGCATCGTTAGATTCTTTTGAAGTAGAATTTAAAGTAACTGTAAATACTCCAATAACCGGTATTATACCTCCAATCATCAATTTTGCTCGTGTTAAAGCAAAATCAGATGCCAATATTGATTATACCGATGACGGAATTGCAATATTGAATCCTCAAGGTGGCCCATTACCAGTATTGTTAAGCTTATTCAATGCAAATTTAATTGGCAGCAACTTGGTGAAAGTAAATTGGGCTTCTTCAATGGAAATCAATAGCAGCCGTTATGATGTGGAGCGTAGTATTGATGGTCGTAATTTCCGCACAGTAAATAGTATAGCTGCTGCGGGTAACTCATCATCTACTTTACAATACGCAATTAATGATGATATTTCAGGAATTACTGAAGCTATTGTTTATTACAGATTAAAACAATACGATTTAGATGGTAAAACAGCTGTTTCTAAAGTAGTTTCAATACGTTTAAGAAAAGACATTAAAGATTTAGTAGTTACACCAAATCCATTCCATAGCTATATCAATATCAACATGGAATGGTCTAAAAATGAAACTACAGTTGTAAAAGTATTCAATATGAACGGTGCTGAAGTGGTTTCTAAAAACGTTCAAATGATTAAGGGTAATAACTTAATCAGAATAGATGAATTATCAAATTTAGCTGGTGGTACTTATATGTTACAGTTTAATACTCCAGAAGGAAGAGTAGTGAAAAAAATCACTCGTCAGTAAGCAATTTTTCCAATCCATCCATAAAAAGCACAATACCGGGTTTTATACCCGGTATTTTTTTTGTTCCAATTCAAAGCTTTTAAATTTTTACTTAAAAAGGCTTTTGCTGTACACATTTGACGAAATTTTAAAAAAAAATTAGAAAAAGTTTGGAATTGTACTTTTGATGATTACATTTGTATTCACAAGAAACACATACCACAAGAATTTTTTATTGCTTATCTCCAATTCCCCTGCAAAATCTTTAAGGTTATTCAATCCATCATGCTATTAATGCTTTAATTAGTCATTAGTTTTAGCTACAAGTATATGTAGCATCAAATATTAACTTCCAATACCTACTGCAAGTACCACTGTTGTATTTTTCAACATGCCATTTTCCAATCCTCATGAGTTGCCAGTTTTACCTCGCACACAACTTTTGAATTATAAACAAACCACAGAAAATGACAATTTTTACCCCCTCAACAGTTTCCAATGCAGTATCGCGTTTATTTGCTTTACTAATTACTTTTACTTTCTTTTCAAATGCTCAAGCACAAGAGCGCAATTTCGGCATTGCTTATTCAGAAAACTTGAAAGGCAATACAGCATTATTTGGCAACACTTTAATGCACATTGTTAGTAATAATGGCAATGTAAATCTTACTAAAATGAATGGTAACAGTGCAAATGGCAACAGCTCTTATGGTAACAATAGTGAGAATATGCAACAAGTAGATATTGATGGAAACAGTGGCGTTGGAGCTGGTACCCGCAATTCATCTTCTGCCAATTTAACTTTACCCGCAGGTACAAATACCATCAAATTAGCGCGTTTATATTGGGGTGGCAGAGTAACCAATAATGATTTCAATAGCTATTCGGGTAATAAAAATATTAAAGTTCGCTTTGGCACTTCTGGTGCTTATTCAGAATTAGGCGCTTTACAATTAGATAGTCAAAAATTAGGCTCCTATTTTCATTATCAAATGTATACCGATGTTACTGCTTTAGTACAAGCAAATGGCACGGGTACTTATACAGTAGGTAATGCACCTTTATCTACAGGAAGTACAGCTGCAGGTTATTATGGTGGATGGAGTATTTTAGTAGTGTACGAAAATGCATCTTTACCATACAGCAGTGTTCGTGTTTATGATGGTTTCCGTGAAGTATACAATGGCGGAAACAGCTTAACTTCTACTGTTACTTTAACCGGATTAGATGTGCCTTCTGGCGCATTAAGTAATACAGATGCAAAAATGGGTGTTGTAACTTGGGAAGGTGATGCACAATTAACGAACGATTTCTTAAAAATTAATGGCAATGTTTTTTCAAATACACTAAATGCTACCAACAATCCATGGAACGGTACTATTTCTGATTT
>JBMOEQ010000109.1:0-10004 GCA_049314655.1 Ferruginibacter sp.
TGCAGAAATAAATGCAGCCGAAAGCAATATCAAAATAGAAACGGGTAATACTAACACAGTATACTGTCCTTTTTCTTTCAAATTCAAATAATGCTTTACACCAGCTGTTCCTAATGTAATAATTGCCAATAATGCCCATGGATAGGTATATCCAAATGTGCTGGGAAAATGATTGCTGATCATTACAAATAATACCGGCAACGTGAAATAGTTATTATGGATAGATCGGGCTAAAGCATTTTTACCTTTTGAAGGATCTACCGGTAAGCCTGCTTTTGCAGCATTCACCATGGCTTTTTGTGCAGGAATAATTACAAAAAATACATTACCTGCCATCAAGGTACCCAACATGGCACCAAAATGAATATAGGCTGCTCTTGCATTAAATACTTGGGTGTAAAAAAAAGCAAACGCAGTAACCAATGCAATTCCCAATATGCCAAAAAGTATAGGATTGTTTTTGAGTGGCGATTTACATAAGATATCATAAATCAACCATGCTGTAATTAATGAACCCACTCCAATACCTATTCCAACAAGTGCACTCATTTTCAATACTTGCGGATCTATCAACATGGCACTGGCATTGAAATAGTATACTACAAAGAGTAAACTAAAACCAGATAGCCAAGTGAAATAAGCTTCATATTTAAACCAATGCAAATGCTTCGGAATTGTTTTCGGAGCTACTTTATATTTTTCTAAATAATAAAATCCTCCACCATGCACTGCCCATAAATTTCCGGCCAATTCTTCTCTAACATTTTCGGTTCTATTTAAAGCATTTTCTAAGAATACAAAATAAAAGGAAGCGCCTATCCAAGCAATACCAAAAGTAATGTGCATTAAACGCACTACAATATTCAACCATTCCATCAAATGACCTTCCCAGGGTGTCCCTTTAACCAAAATCCATACATACCAAATTGAAATACCAATAACCAAAACAATCGAAGTATATATCAATCCTTGCGTAATACCATAATGATGTTGTATTTTTTCATCTTGCGTTTCTTTATGGGCATTCGTTTCTAAAGTTCTTATTTGATACGTGAACCGTATAAGCATTAACAATACCAATGCAATCACAACAAAAATTATCCCTTCCAACATAAGCAAAAATGTATATAAATGGGGTTATTGGTTTATTCCCCGGTAAAACTCACAATTTAAAATTTTGTTTTGTATTTTTAAAGATTCATTTAATCAAGTTGTTTAAGATGCATTTTGCCATATGTAGTAATCGTGTTGTTTTTTCGGATGCAGTTAAGTGTGCTACTTTAATCATTAAAAATGGCCACATAAACGCTATCATTGAAGGGAAAATAGTTTCTACAGATTTTGAAGTGATCGATTATGGCAATAAACTCATCATGCCCGGTGTAATAGACCCGCATGTTCATCTTAATGAACCGGGTAGGGTAGAATGGGAAGGTTTTGATACCGGTACACGCGCTGCTATTTGCGGTGGTGTTACTACTTTGATAGAAATGCCTTTAAATGCTTCCCCGGTTACAACAACAGTAGCTGCTTTTCAAGAAAAACTTAATGCTACCATTGGTAAACTTCATTGCGATATTGGTTTTTGGGGTGGCGTAATTCCTTCCAATGTTAATGATATTCTACCTTTAATTGATGCAGGTATCTTAGGCTTTAAAGCTTTTTTAACCCACTCAGGCATTGATGAATTTCCGGCTGCTACAATTGGTACTTTGCAACAAGTAATGCCAATAATTGCAGCTGCTCATTTGCCTTTATTGGTACATGCCGAGTTAGATGATGCTGTAATCTTGCCCTTGCCAGCACAACCTAATCTGTATGCTTATTATTTGGCTTCTCGTCCAAAAATTTGGGAAGTAAATGCGATTGCTCAAATGATTCAATTGTCGGCTCAATTCAATTGTAAAACGCATATTGTACATTTATCTGCAGCTACTGCTCTTCCTATGTTGAAAGATGCAAAAAGCAATGGAATACCTATAACAGTTGAAACCGGACAGCATTACTTGTACTTTAACGCCGAATCTATTCCGGATGGAAAAACTGCCTTTAAATGTGCGCCACCAATTCGAGAGCAAGCAAACAATACTGTTTTATGGAATGCTTTAATAGAAGGAGATATCGACTTTGTTGCAACGGATCATTCACCTTGTGTGCCCGAATTAAAACAAATGGATGCAGGTGATTTTATGAAAGCTTGGGGTGGTATTGCTTCCATTCAATTTGCACTGCCTGTTTTAATAACAACAGCATTGAAACATCAACAATACGATCCGGTTTTGATTGCAAAATGGCTTTGCGAAAATCCGGCTAAACTGGCTGGTATAGCTAACACAAAAGGAAAAATTGCTGTTGGGTATACTGCAGATATCATTGTGGTTGATGATTCGGCCACTTTTACGGTTACCGAATCTATCATTCACCATCGACATAAAATAACCCCTTACATAGCTGAAATGTTAACGGGTGTTGTAGAACACACTTATCTTGCCGGACAATTAGTTGCCTCACATGGTCAACTCATTGAACCCGGTAAAGGCGTAGTGATATTTTCAAATGCTTAATTCAAATAGTAGCAAATGCATACAAATGATTTTACTAAAATGATAGATTTAGCCGCCGAACGTTTAGGCGGAAAAACCCTTTCTTGCAGCGATGATTTTTTTGCGGAAATGGATAATTTATTAAAACCCGGAAGAGGTGTTTTTATTACAGATAAATACACTGATAGAGGTAAGTGGATGGATGGATGGGAATCGAGGAGAAAGCGTGTGCCTGGGCACGATTGGTGTGTTATTCAATTAGCTGCTCCGGGAAGTATTTATGGGGTAGATATTGATACCAATCATTTTTTAGGGAATCATCCTCCATTTGCGTCTGTTGAAGCCTGTTATGTAGCGCCCAATTCACCATTTGAAGCACATCATGTACAATGGAAAGAAATATTGCCTAAAGTAGCCTTGCAACCGGGTTCGCAACACTTGCTCAATATTGCCGACCAATCAGTATACACCCATTTACGTTTAAATATTTATCCCGATGGTGGTGTTGCTCGCTTTAAAGTATATGGCACCATTCACAAAACATTTGATGAAAATAATCAACACGAAGAAATAGATTTAGCGGCAGCCATCAACGGTGCAAAATCAGTGTGGTGTAACGATATGTTTTTTTCGCACATGGATAATTTAATTATGCCGGGAAGAGGTATTAATATGGGCGACGGATGGGAAACCAAACGCAATCGTACACCCAATAATCGCGATTGGGTAATTGTACAGTTGGCCCATAAAGGCATTATCCATCGGGCATTAATAGATACTTGCCATTTTAAAGGAAACTATCCCGATACCTGTATGTTGGAAGGTGCTGTTTTAACAACTGAACAAGCGAATGATATTGAACATGCATCTATTGAGTGGACGACCATTTTACCGAAAGTAAAATTACAAGCCGATCATGAACATCACTTTAAGGATGAAATCATCGCTACTCAAGCATTTACGCATGTTCGATTGTGTATTTTCCCCGATGGTGGTATCAGTAGAATGCGTTTGTTTGGAAAATGGGTAGCATAATATTTGCCAATACTATAGTTTAAAAAGAAAGTGCATTCAATGACATTACTGCAGCTAAATACCATTACAACAACCGAAAGAGCCACATTGCTTTTTACTTGTTGCGGTTCTACAAATTGGGTGAATAAACTCAATAAGTTGTTCCCTTTTGAAAACGAAGATCAATTATTGGATGCAGCACATTCCGTATGGGAAAATTGTTCCGAAAACGATTGGCTCGAATCTTTTCAACACCATCCAAAGATTGGCGATATGGAATCGTTGCGCAAAAAGTTTGCTTCCACGGCTCAATGGGCTGCCGGAGAACAAGCCGCAGTTGCTGAAGCAGAAACTGATGTGTTAGAAGCTTTAGCAAATGGAAATGAGGCCTACGAAAAAAAATTCGGTTATATCTTCATTGTTTGCGCTACTGGAAAATCGGCCAAGGAAATGCTGCAATTATTACAACAACGTTTACCTAATCCCTTAGCCAAAGAAATTCATATAGCCATGAATGAGCAAATGAAAATTACCATTTTGAGATTAAAAAAATTATTAGCATGAGTCAACTTACCACACATATTTTAGATACTACATTAGGAAAACCAGCAGCAGGTGTTACCATTAAATTGTATAAAGCGTTGGCCAATGATCAAACTTTTATTGCCGAAGGTGTTACCAATGCCGATGGTCGTATTCCCGATTTGTTGCCAGCAGATAGTACACTTGAATTAGGAAATTATTGGATGGTTTTTGAAGTAGCTCCATATTTTTTGAAACAGGGTACTAAAAGCTTTTATCCTATTATTGAAATTGCTTTTACGATTGATAGTGCCGAACATTATCATGTGCCTTTATTATTAAATCCTTTTGGATATAGTACATATAGAGGAAGTTAGAACAGGAATTCAAAGCGCATATAAAGTAACTTAGTATATAAAGTTGAAGTGAATCGTGAATTTACCATTGTTAAACCATCGCTCAACCATAGTTCAACAACTGTTCACCTAAACTCCTAAACCACTAAACTCCTAAACCATTAAATCATTAATAAATGAATTTTTCAATTAACGAAAACGAAAAAACACAATTATTAAACACGTTGGGGGAAGCCAATTTAAAATTTCAAAGAGTATATCCCGGCGATAAACCCGATCGCCAACCTGTTCATACAGTTTATGGTGGTGCTAATTTGTTTAAATCAGATACTACTGAAAAAATTGGTGAAATTGCTTTGAGAAATTTAACCGCCAATGCGCCCGATTTTGTAACGCTTGCCAAAACTTTAAAATTAGAAGGTCACGAACATTTGCCTTCTTTAGAAAAGGATATTGTTGCATTAACTCAAAAGATGGACAGTTTATCGGAAGCAGACCGTAAACAAGAAGCCGCATGGTTATCTTATTCTGTTTACAATAAAATTGTGAAGAAATTAAAAGCTGAAGCCGTTGAAGATTTTAGGATAGATTTTGAAGATGGTTTTGGCAATCGACCCAATGATGAAGAAGATGCTACTGCAGTAAATGCTGCAATAGAATTGGCAAAAGGAATGGAACAAAAAACCATTTCCCCTTTTATTGGTATAAGAATAAAACCTTTTACCGAAGATTTAAAAGCAAGAGGAGTAAGAACTTTAGATATTTTTCTAACTACATTATTAACCGAAACAGGAGGGAAGTTGCCCGATAATTTTGTGGTCATGTTACCCAAAGTTACCATCCCCGAACAAGTGATTACGTTGGTGAAATTATTTGAATTACTGGAAGCTAAATTTCATTTACCAGCAGGTACTTTGAAAATGGAAACCATGGTAGAAGCTACTCAAATTATCATGGATGATGAAGGTAGAAATCCGCTAATGCGCATTATCCGAGCAAGTGAAGGACGAATGATTGCAGCACATTTTGGAACATACGATTATACGGCTTCTTGTGGCATTACCGCAAAGTATCAAACCATGGCGCATAGTGTTTGCGATTTTGCGCATCACATGACTAAAGTAGCCTTAGCCCACACCGGTATTTTTTTAAGTGATGGTGCTACAAACGTGATGCCTATTGGCCCACATAGGGGAGATGCATTAACGTATGAGCAAATGACCGAAAACAGAGCTTCTATACATAATGCTTGGCGAATAGGTTATAACCATACCATGCATTCTTTAATCAATGGATTATACCAAGGATGGGATTTAAATCCGGCTCAATTGCCCATGCGTTACGCTGCAACATATACATTCTTTTTAAGCAGTTATGAAGATGCTTTATTTAGATTGAAAACTTTCGTTGAGCGTGCTGCCATCAGTACTTTAACCGGCGATATTTTTGATGATGCCGCAACAGGACAGGGCTTATTGAATTTCTTCTTAAAAGCCTTGAATTGCGGTGCTATTACCATGGATGAAGTATTGGCTACGGGATTAACCTACGAAGAAATTCAAACCCGTTCGTTCTTTAGAATATTGGAGGGTAGAAGAAAGAAAGCTTAATTCATTCACATAGAAATTAAAAAAAGCGGCTTCAAATTTTGAAGCCGCTTTTTAATGTTATCTAATTCAAATTATCGTTTTACAAAACGAATGGTTTGTTTATCTCCATTGGTAGTGATTCCGGTAATTTGATAAGTACCTGAAGCAAGTTTGCTGAAATTCATATTGAATTGATTGCTTCCTGCAATAAGGTCGAATGCAGATGTGCTAACCATACGGCCTGCCATATCAGTAACAACCACATTCATTCTTGTTTTAACAGCCGAACTTACATTCAATACAGCAGTTCCTTTGTCGATTAAATTAGGCAATAAATTTACCAATTCAAATCCACGATCATTGTTGATTA
This sequence comes from Ferruginibacter sp., assembly GCA_049314655.1. Lineage (GTDB taxonomy): Bacteria > Bacteroidota > Bacteroidia > Chitinophagales > Chitinophagaceae > Ferruginibacter. Next base: position 6,395 of record JBMOEQ010000109.1, read on the forward strand.
ATACAATGGTCATACTGTAACTAATTGTACCATCCGCATCAATCATTTTTAAGCGGTAGTAATTTTTACCACTTAATGGATTTCTATCCATAAAATCAAAAGGCGATTGACATCTTGCTGCATCAGCTTGTAAAGTATTTACTGCACTGAAGTTTCTACCATTACCACTTCTTTCAATTACTAGCGTAACACTTGGTGTGTAGGTAACACTCACTTTATAATTGATGAGATTACTGTTGCCTTGTTTAGCTCCTCTGATGTATTCAACTTTTACCGGAATAGGTGCAGAAATTTCGTCGGCACCTACGGCTGGGTTTGTAACCGGACGAATATCTCCATCTATGTCATTGGTAATAGCTGCTAATGCAACACCAGCTCCAATTAATGGACTGGTTGGTTGAATATGTAAATTAATCGCAGAATCAATGTACTGAGGATCTACTTGAGTAGAGTTTACATCTTGTGTAGTTGCAGTAGACCATGATGCTACAGTAAGATAATCGGTCCCTGCTGCAGTACCTAAAGAACCCGATCTAAAGTATCCCGGATTAGTACCAGTACTAAAATAATTATTATTTGATGCGGTTAGGCCGGTAAACGTAGTAGAACTTGTTCCAATTGCATAAGCTTTGGCATCTGTACCACCACCAGTTGTAAATTGATTGGTATAAACACTATTATTTACAAAGTCTACTGTTCCGGTACCCAAAATAGCAACACCAAAACTAGGCATTTGAGTGGCAACTGTACCTCTATCGCCGGTAAGTGCTATGGAGTTATTATATAGCTTTGTATTACTTCCTGTATTTGCAGATATTTGTATACCAGCTACTAAATCCGGAGAGGTAGCAGGTGCCGTAATACCCGAAATCATATTATTAGCAATGGTATTAGCCCCTAAAGTTGCACTACCTGAAATTACAATGCCTGCAGCAGAAAAACCGGTAGTACTTAAACTGGCCACGCCACTAATTAAATTTCTAACAATATTTGATCTAGAAACACCACCCGAACTTGCTATTGTGGTAGACACACCCTGATTACCTACACCAATACCAATACCATCTGCCGATTCATTGGTAGATAAATTAGCGATTGCATTTAAAGTAACAAGTGCAGTATCTTGATTGAAGATTAAAATACCCACTCTACGAATTCTATCAACTGTACTTCCGGTTAGGTCGTTTTTAATAATTACCGTACTTGAATCCGGATTAGTACCAGATGCACCAGCAGCATAGATTCCAAAAATGGCTTTTCTTACGCCACAGTTTTCTATTCTGTTACTGTCATTATCAATGCCTGTAGAACCTAAAATGTTTGAACCAATTGCAATACCAATTAAAGTTGTAGTTGGGTCGGCACCTACAACATTTAAATTGCGAATTATATTGTTTTTAGCACCGTTGGTGATAGATGCAATATGCATAATACCTGCTGATGTTCCTACATTGGTATTGATGATGGTTAATTGACGTAAACTGGCATCTCCACCTACAAAATCTCCTGCTGTACCATTGGTAAGAGAACCATCAATGGTTACACCATCGGCATCCGCTAATTTAATAAGCGATGAAGTTGAAGATCCGGTAATTGTTCTTGCTGCTCCAAACGGTTGAATTTTTGTTTTCCAAGGTGCCGCATATTGATTCAATGCATTTGTGCCTAATTCGCCCGATAAATCGGAAATGATATTGATAATGATATCTGCCGATGCACCTAAACTATTTAAGGCTTGGAAGATACCGCCGTTGTTGGTAAGAGAAGGATAATCTCCACTAGTACCAACCGTATAGGTTCCGGCTAACGGACCTAAAACAACGAATGAACCAATTATAGAATCATTAACCGAAGCACCGTCGCCCACTAATTCGGCCTTTGCAATCATACTATAATTGCCAATAGGTGAAGCAACAAATGCAGTTGGGAATGTAACCGTTGCACTATTGCCACTAAATAAAGAAGCAATTACTGCTGTTTGATTGTATACTTCAACGTTTGAAGCATTGAGTATCCTAAATCGAACGGTAACATTGGTTTGGTTTAAAACGCCCACATTTGTGAAAGAGGCTTGTGGGGAGAATGAACTATTCAACAATTTTGTTCCTGGGGTGGTTGGATCAATAAATGCAGTTGCTTGCATATCATTTTGCACTAATGGAATGCCATCAAATTCATCGGCACCTATATCTGTAGTGGCGTTTGTACCCGGACGACTATCGCCATCATAATCATTGGTAACTCCAGCTACAAGAATTGCCGCATCTCTAGCAGGTGAAGTAGTGGTTAAATGAATATCTGTTGGAGATACAAATAATGGATCGGCTTCGATACTGTTGGCATCTTGTCCGGTTGCTGTTCTCCAATCTGCAATTGTAGCTTGATCAACCAAATTAAACAAACCAAATACACCACCAGTTCCACTTACTTTAATCATGTTATAATCTGAAGTAAGTCCGGTTGGATTTGCAGCCGAACCACCCACTCTAATTCCATAATGCTTACCTGTACCAGCACCATTGCTTCTAGCATTGAAAAAGATATTGTTGCGGAAATTTCTGGTGTTTACAGTTTGACTACTGTTGAACGCAAATGAATTGCTAGCGCCTCCAACATTAGTACCACCAACGTAAACACTGTTATGAATAAATACATCTGTACCTAAAGGTTCACTGATACCATTAATAGCAGCACCGGTAATGATATCTGCACCTGCAGCATCTAAGCCTAATCTTATCATGTTGTTTTGATAAGTTGTAGTTCCGCCGGTAACATTGATACCATTAATAATTCCTGTTGCACTTGCATTATTTAATCCGTAAATTAAATTTCTAGCAACACTATTTCCAGAACTTGCACCTGTAAATTGAATGCCGCAAACCGTACTTGCTATACCTGAATTGGTATTTGCTAATCCGTAAATGGTATTTTCAGTAGCAATATTTATAGGAGTAGTATTGGTAAATGAAATGCCAATTACAGATGCTGTTGTAGTTGTACCTGTTCCTGCACTTCCTGTGAAATTTCGAATGATATTTCTTGTAACCGTTGCTATTGAAGTGGTAGCTAAAATACCTTGTACAGTGGTAGCAGTTGAAGAGGAAGTACTTTGCATTGAGTTTGCAACGGTTCCCCCAACTTTATTATTACTGATTAAACTGGTAACTGTAGTAGTTGTATTAAAACGAATACCATATAAATTAGCAGCACCAGTATTTGAATTGGTTGTAGAAATACCACCAATTTCATTATAGCTTACTACCCAATTCGAAGAGCCAAAATTGAATATGGCAATAACATCGGAAGCGCTGGTTGATGATGTGTTAAAGGTGATACTACCTGTTGTAGTTTGACTACCAATAGTATTTCCGGCAATGTTACCAATTACGGTTAAACCACTTGCTACATAAATTCCTCTGAATGGAGCCGATGAAGATGTACCCGACATTGTTCCACTGAAATTAATGCCCGCAATTGTATTGCCTTGAACACTTGTTGCAGTAGTAGTACCTACCGATAAGCTAATAGGAACTAAAGTAGAAGTGGTTAATCCTACTAGAGAATATATGCCAGTACCGGCCGGACTAGAATATCCAATAGTATTTCCAGT
>JBMOEQ010000110.1:0-9932 GCA_049314655.1 Ferruginibacter sp.
ACATGTAACCAACAGAAATTTCTTGGTTGAATGATTCACCAGTACGGCCATCAAGATTCAATAAAACTCCTTTCACCGGTTCTTCTCCAGTATAAAAACATTCAATGGCAGCCCCATCTTTAAATAACTGTGTTTCTGCAGGGAAGTTTAAACGAAAACTAATTTCAGGATAATCGGCATAACCAAAGCTTTTACGTGTTACTGTAAGAGGATGTAGCGCTAATCCTTCGGCTTTAAGCGATTTTAAGCTGTGCTGTTGATCTAAACTATAGCGTTTAATCTGTTCTTTTTCCTCCGCTTCAATACATGTCAATAATTGGTCTATAGTAGCAGGGGATGCTTGCATTGGGTGAAATTACTGCTGATTCATAGAATAAAAAAATGCCCGATGATTTTAGCGGATTAATAGTAAACCTGTATTGTTAATTTATATAAACGGATACTTTATTTGAATCTATCATGATAAATTTGCAGTGTACTGTTGTTGATTTTACAGTAGTGTATCATGAAAATTATTCCTGTTATTCTTCCCCAAGACGAAACGGCATTTATTCAAGTTGCCGTGAATATTTATACGAATGATCCCGAATGGATTCGACCGTTAGATAATGATATTCGAAAAATTTTTGATCCCAAACAAAATAAAGCTTTTCAATTTGGCACTGCCATGCGTTGGATTTTAATAAACAACCAAGGAAAAGGCATAGGAAGAATTGCTGCATTTGTGCATGAAAAATATACCAATAAAGGCGATGATATACCGGTAGGTGGCATGGGCTTTTTTGAATGTATCAATGATGTAGCTGCCGCATGTTTATTGTTTGATACGGCAAAAGCTTGGTTGCAAGAAAAAGGCATGCAAGCTATGGATGGGCCAATTAATTTTGGAGAAAGAGACCAATGGTGGGGGCTAATGGTAGATGGATTTTATGAGCCGATTTATGGACTAAATTATCATCCGCCGTATTACTTAAGTTTATTTACGCAATATGGCTTTGAGGTTTTTTATCACCAGCTTTGTTGGAAAATGCCGTTAGATAACAGTGGACCACAGTTGGATGAAAAGTTTTATAAAACGCATGCTCGCTTTGTATCAAAGAAAGGTTACGAAGCTCGTATGGTTACCCATAAGGATTTGGATAAATATGCACGCGATTTCTGCAAAGTGTACAATAAAGCATGGGCCATTCATGAAGGCAATAAAGAAATGAGCGAAACCAATGCCATTCGTTTGTTTAGGAGTATGAAACCTATACTTGATGAAACCATTGCTTGGTTTGCGTATTATCAAGATGAACCCATAGCCATGTGGTTAAATATTCCAGATATCAATCAATTGATAAAACCATTGAACGGACAATTTAATTGGTGGTCTAAATTGAAGTTTTTGTATTATAAAAAAATGGGCAGATGTAAACGCATCATTGGTTTGATATATGGTGTAATTCCAGCGTATCAACGCACCGGGGTTGATTATTATCTTATTGTTGAGGCCGAAAAAGTTTTTAAATCTAAAAATAGATATACCGAAATAGAGCTGCTATGGCAGGGCGATTTTAATCCTAAAATACTTAATGTTTCAAAACAATTGGGTGGGGCGCAAAGTCGACAATTATCTACCATGCGTTACTTATTTGATCGTACAAAACCATTTCAACGTCATCCAATTTTAAACTAAATAAACGGAATTAAATATCCGAAGCATATTTCTCTCTAATCTTATCATAGGTTTCTAAAAAGATATATTCATTGTATCGGTTATCTTTTTGAAATTTTTCTGCATCGTATTTTGTGAGTATTAAAAAGGGATCTATGTGCAAGCGAAATTTTGATTTTACTAAACTGCTGGTAAAAACTTTTTCGGAGATGTAAATAAATTCTTTCGAAATATTTAAAGCTGCAATTTCGCCAGATAAGGCAATGAAGTTTTTTGGCTTCAAACTTCTCGATATCAATTGAACCATTTTATTGCGCATCACCTGTGCATTCTTAATTTCTACTTTAATATCTAAATCACAAGCTATCGCTAAATACAACCAATAGAAGAAAGGATAATTACAACTTTCGCCTGTCCAAATAAATGTTTTTTCATTTGGATCGCAAATGAATTTAATGGAAAATGCATTTTTCTTTTGGTCGAAATCTATAAACACTTGTTGCGGCAATATTTCGAAGTCGGTTTCTATTTCATTTTCTGCAATTGATCCTGTTTCTAAAGAAGAATCTGCTTCTTCAATGGTTATGAATGCTTCTTCTAAAATATCCGTATCGCCAATGCGTTGCACCGAAAGTTGATTTCTATAATTGTTCCTTAACATTAAATAACTGGCCAATAACAAATAGCCCATAATAAATGAAACCGAAAGAAAATACAATGAATAAATAATTAAAAGCGAGAGGCCATTGGGTTTAAAATTTGGATATGCTAAAGTGATGAAAAATATTACGGCACTAGAAGCTACCAATAAACTAAGTATCCATACAAATGCTTGATAGATGTACAAGAGAAAATACGTTTCACGCATGGTTTCTTTCAAAAAACTAGATAATGCTTTACCTAATAAGAAAATACAAAAGATAGAGATAAAGCTGTCTACCAATATGATCAGCGACTTGCCAATTGGATATCCACCAATTACAAATTTATCTACAATCATCAACAACATATTGACCGAAACAAATAATATGATGATAGATAAGTTAGATGACAATGAAAATCTTTTGGCATTGGCGGGTAAGGCCCTTACAGTAAGTATGATAAAGAGGTTATTGAAAATTGAAATGATTTTGTATAAGCTCGACATCAACTCTAGGTTGGCAAATGCTCCGGGAAAAATAAGCGATAATAATCTTCCAAAAGGAGGTAGCCCTAATGTAACAGCAATGAGTGCAATAAACAATAAACATTGTGCATGTTCGTGGTAGGCTTTTTTGCCAATTTGCCAAAAACGAAATGCAGCAATACTGGCAATCAGCATTGTGCAAAACACAATAGTCAGGTAAAAAAGTTGAATATCTTTTATCGACAAAGGCTCCATTAAAACTGATTTTATCCTAAAACTTTACAACAGTGAAGAACAAATATAATTTATAAACACTGTTAAAAAGTTAAATAAATCCATTTGAGTGGATTACAAAAACAGTAAAATTGGGTAATAATTGAATTAATAATTGAATTAAAAATTGACTTTGGATTAAAAATGCCTGTTACCAAACATTCTTCGGGCAAGTTTCGCCAGAAAATTTATTGCCTATGATAAAGCCAAGCATAATTTCATGTGTGCCTTTGCTTACAGTGTTTAAACGTGTTGTAGTATAATCGTATGCATACGAAACTTGCACTGTATTCAATACATTCATGCCGGCAAATGCTGCAAATCCATATTTATGGCGATAAGTGCCACCAACCCATAATAAATTTTGATATTGTAATTTTAAATTGGCTTCAACTTGTAGTGGGATAGGGTTGATGTATTTTACCATAACCGAAGGCACCGCATTGATATCTTCACTTACCATAAATCGATATCCTGCAGTTGCAAAAATATGTGGCACCCATTTTCCATCGGTTAATTTGGCAATATTACCCGAGAAGTCGATCTTTTGCGGTAATATTTCTAATACAGAAACACCTGCAAAATAATCGGCCGAATAAAGCCATAATCCGGCATCTACATTAATGCGTTTTTGATTCAAAACCCCCGATGATGCTACTGAAGGGTCTACAGGAAAATCGTTGCCAAAAAATAGTTTGTTGGAGTTTAAACTAATTTGCCCTACTCCTAATGCAATACCCGCCGCCAAATTGGTTTTTTGATTTAAAGGCATATGATACGCATAAGTAGCTTTTAAACTTACATCACTGAAAGGACCAATTTTATCATTAAAAAATTGTAGTCCTAACCCATGATGCGCCGGTGAAGCAGTATAGTTTTCCCAGTATCGTTCGCCTAATGGATTAGTGCCTTCAATATCGAATGAAGTAGCTGTTGTTTTATAATCTTTTTTACCTAAAGGAATATTTAGGGTTAAATAACTGGTAACCGGTGCTCCATCAAAGCCTACCCATTGATGACGATGCGCCAATTTAATATCGGTATAATTTTCGATACCCGATAAGGCGGGATTTAATGCAAAATTATTCAATACGTATTGTGTATAATGCGGTTTTTGCTGTGCAATGGTTAGTTGTAAACAGATCAACTGAAAACAAGCAATAAAGCAGCTTTTTACAAAAATATTTTTTGTCATATTAATCAATTCAAGCTTTTAACGAATAATTGAGATACTGCCTTTTAAAGTAGATGTATTGCCTTTACCCGGATTAATTATCCAGAAATAAGTGCCCACCGGAACAGGCTTACCATTATAGTTGCCATCCCATGGAGTAGTATATCCAATAGATCGGAATAGTAATTGCCCATATCTGTTATATACTTCAACTCTGGCTTCTGGATATCTATCTATATACTTGATGATCCATTTTTCATTGATGCCATCTCCATTGGGAGAAAATGCATTGGGTACAACTAAATCTTTTAAAACGATTACACGAACAGTATCGCTAGCTCTACAACCATCTTGCGTTAATACGGCCAATGTATACGTGATATCATTCGATGGTGTAACTGTAGGTTTTAAAGTTGTAGTGTTATTAATTGGAAGCCATACAAAACTTAAAATATTACCTACTGCCGAGCCATTTAATTGAACACTTTGTCCTTCCATGATATTTAAAACTGGTCCACCTGCATTTACCGTAGGCAGTGGTGCAACTATAACATCAATTTTTCTAGTTTGACTTTCACAATTGCCTACCGTTTGCGTAACATAATAACTGGTTGTACCTACAACTGCCGATGATGGTATTGGTGCACTGGTACTTCCAATTCCACCGGTTGGTGTGGTATACCATAATAAATTATTTCCAATGGCATTGAGTTGAAAAGTGAAATCATTTTTGCAATATGGAATAGGACTGATTGCAGTTGGTGGTGTTGGTGCAGCTGTAATTGTAACAGCAATAGTACTTCTTGGACTTTCGCATCCAGCATTTGTTTGGGATACAAAATAATTTGTTACTCCAATAGTATTCGTTAATGGCGTAGGTGCATTGGCGTTACCTATGCCTCCGGTTGCTGCTGTATACCATAATAAACCAGTGCCCGTAGCCGTAAGTGGATTGGCTATTGCATTTTGACAATATCCAACCGTCGCTGTTGTTGTTGGTGCACTAGGAACGGGATTTATTGTGATATTGCTCGTGCTGTTTCCTGCTACACTACAGCCACCTGCTGCTGAAACTGTATAGGTAACTGTATACGTTCCGGCAGTGCTTGTAGCTAAATCAATAACTCCTGTTAAAGGATTAATACTTAAACCGGGTGTAGAAGAATAAGTGCCTCCTGTTGTAAATCCGGCAACCGTATTTGTAATTGGATTGGTAGCATTTATACAAACCGGACTTGTGTATGAAAATCCGGTAACAGGTATTGTTGTTGCAGTAAGAGTAATATTCGATGTGTTATTTCCTGCAAGTGTACATCCGTTGGCGGCAATTGCATAATTAACCGTATAAGTGCCTGCTGTACTAGCCGCTAAATTAATTACACCTGTTGAAGCATTGATAGATAAACCTGCTGCAGATGAAAAAGTTCCTCCTGTTGCAAAACCTGCAACAAGGGTTGGAGCGGGATTGGTTCCATTTAAACAAACCGGGCTACTATAACTAAATCCAGTAACCGGAGTTATAACCGGATTAATGGTGATACTTGATGAACTGTTTCCCGCAATTGTACATCCCGATGCAGTAATGGCATAATTTACAGCGTATGTTCCCGGAGTGCTTGCGCCAACATTAATCACGCCTGTTGATGGATTGATAGATAATCCGGCAGGTGCAGTATACAATCCTCCTGTAGTAAAACCTGCAACTGGTACTGGAGATGGATTACTAGCATTTGCACAGATTGGACTTGTATATGAAAATCCTGTAACCGGAGTAATCGTACTTGTAATAGTTATTGTTGCATTACTGTTATTACTTGGATTACAACCATTGGCAGCAACCGTGTAAGTAACTGTATATGTACCCGAAGTACTCGCAGCCAAATTGATTAAACCAGAAGCTGCATTAATAGATAAACCTACAGTAGAAGAAAATACTCCACCTGCAGTAAATCCTGCAACAGTTGTTGGAGCAGGATTTGTACCCGTAGCACATACAGGTGAAGTATAAGAAAATCCGGTAATGGGGGTTACAGATGGATTTATGGTGATTGATGAGGAACTATTTCCTGCAGGATTACAACCTGAAGCCAAAACACTATAATTAATGGAATAAGTGCCAGGTGTACTAGCCGCTAAATTGATTACACCCGTTGTAGCATTAATTGAAACACCTGCAGGTGCTGTATAATTTCCACCCGCTGTAAATCCGGCAACAGGAATTGGAGTGGGGTTGGTACCGTTAGCACATACCGGACTAGTATAAGAAAATCCGGTAACAGGAGTTGTTGATGCTGTAATCGTAATTGATGCTGTACTGCTTCCGGATGGGTTACATCCTGATATTGCTACAGTATAGGTTACAGTATATGCTCCCGGCGTACTTGCACCCAAATTAATGCTTCCTGTTGCTGCATTTATAGATAGTCCTGGTGTTGAAGAATACACGCCGCCTGTTGTAAATCCTGCCACTTGTGTTGGGGAAGGATTTGTACCGTTAGCACAAACAGGTGAAGAATAAGAAAATCCAGTAATGGGGGTTACAGATGGATTGATCGTTATTGAAGTAGAACTATTGCCGGCCGTATTACATCCTGTTGCTACAACATTATAATTTATAGTATACGTACCGGGAGTGCTTGCTGCTAAATTAATGATTCCGGTTGTTGCATTGATCGAAACACCTGCAGGTGCGGTATAGTTTCCACCTGCTGTAAATCCGGCAACCGGAATGGGAGTAGGGTTTGTGCCGTTAGCACATACCGGTGAAGTGTAAGAAAATCCTGTTGTAGGAGATCCTGGTGCATTAATTGTAATAGATGCTGTGCTATTACCTGCCGGATTACATCCTGTAGCAGCTACAGAATAAGTTATTGTATAGGTGCCGGGTGTGCTAGCACCTAAATTGATTAACCCGGTTCCGGCATTTATCGATAAACCCGGTGTAGATGAATAGACGCCTCCTGTGGTAAATCCTGCAACGGTTGTTGGTAAAGGATTAGTTGCATTTGCACAAATAGGACTGGCATAAGAAAACCCTGTTACCGGTACAACAATGGCAGTAATATTAATATTGGTATTGCTGTTTCCTGCCGGATTACAACCACTAGCCGCTACAGCATAATTTACCGTATATAATCCTGGTGTGCTTGCGGCTAAATTGATTACACCTGTGCTAGCATTTATACTTAATCCAGCTGTAGATGTAAAAGTACCACCTGCAGTAAAACCTGCGGATAATGTTGGTGTTGAAGTGCCTGTTGCACAAACAGGACTAGTATAGGAGAAACTTGTTACTGGAGCGCCAACAGCATTAATGGTAATAGAGGCTGTGCTATTACCGGCAGCAGCGCAGCCACTTGCTGCAACTGAATATGTTATCGTATATGCTCCTGGAGTACTAGCACCTAAATTGATGAGTCCGGTTGTTGCATTAATTGACAAGCCTGGTGTTGAAGAATAGGTTCCTCCAGTAGTGAATCCTGCAACTGTAGTTGGCAATGGATTAGTAGCATTTGCACAAATCGGACTCGTGTATGAAAAGCCTGTAATTGGTGCTGTAGTAGGATTTATTGTAATTGAAGTAGAGCTGTTTCCTGCTCCAGAACATGGTGTTGCAACTACGGTATAAGTGATTGTATAAGTTCCAGGAGTAGATGTGGCTAAATTAATTACTCCGGTTGATGTATTGATAGATACACCGGCAGGAGCAGCATAAGTTCCTCCTGGAATGAAACCTGCAACAGGAATTGGTGTAGCAGTTCCTGTTGCACATACCGGAGTAGTATAAGAAAATCCGGTTACTGCCGCAACAGGTGTATAACAGCTTCCTCCATTGCAATTGTCGGGTGTTAATGTAAGATCATTGATAGACGCAGCTATGCCCGCTTGCCAAGCACCACCATCCGGAATTCTACTATAAGTTAATCCAACAGAAGGATTAACGCCACCATAATTCATCACTCCTGGAAATCCTGTAAAAATTTGAGCAGCACTTTCTAATACAACTCCACCCGGACTACCGGCAGGCACACAAGGAAGTCCTCCAAAATCACCTACATTGCCTGCATTGGTTATGTTTGAAGATGCACTCGACCAAAACAATCCATCAATCGGTGTACCGGCAGCATCATATAAGCCAATCCATCCATCTGCATTGGCCATGATGAAATTGGTAGTAGGAGAGTTGGTGCAATAATTTGCAGTATAGTCCGGAAGCTTAATGTCTACGCTATTGGGATCGGCGGAAGAAGTTGATGTTCCTAAAACAAGATGTCCTTTTGGGGCAATGGTAGCAGCAGGAACATTAGGGATACGAAATCCTCCTCCCGAAATAATGCCTGCAAAATCTTGTCTACATCCAATAAAATATCCTGCAACACTAACTGCTGTACATCCATTATTATACAACTCTATATATTCATTACCGGAGTTTCCGCCAAAAATGATTAAGCCTTGCTGTCCACCCGGACGCGCCATTACTTCATTAATTACAATTTGTGCTTGTACTTGGTAACTCGTAAATAACATTAAACAACTACTCACGAAATGCAAAACAAATTTTCTCATATTGTTGCAATAATTTTTTTCAATGATTCAACTCAATGTTTTTGAATTGAAGGCAAATGCTTTTTTGGATAGGTTTTACATATTCACTTTCAACAAGCTATTCAAAAAAATTTACTGGATTTATTTATGCTGATTCAATTTTCTTTCATCTATTTAACTACCGAAAAGCTTTCTACTTTTTGATTGTTGAATATTACTGAAACCCCGTATATCCCTTTGTTCCAAAGATGTGTTGGTATAGTTTTTTGAAATCCAGAAACAGTGGTTTCGTAAATTGGTCGGCCATAAGCATCTACTATTCTAATTTGCTTCATTGAAATAGAAGCTTGAATGGTAAGCGCATTGTTTATTGGATTGGGAAAATAACTGAGTGAACGAATAACTTTTGTATTATTTAAGGCAATAGTTTTGGAATATAGAAAAGCGCCATCTGCATCTACCGCTTTGATGCGATAAAAATTATTTCCTTTATATGGAGTTCTATCGGTAAATTGATAAGCATCTGAATGAATAGAAGAATTGTCTTTTACTTTAAAAGCTCCAATAGATTGAAAACTGATTGCATCTTGACTTTTCTCAACAAAAAGAGAATCAGCCTTTTCATTTACAGCCGTCCATTTTAATAAATTTCCTTTTTCATTCGACAATCCATAAAAGTCTATAAACTTAACAGGAATGATGTTTATATTATTATTGCCATAAATATAAAAGGGAGAATTAGCACCACCATTTCCATCCACCACTAAGTAATATGTTTTGCCTTGAATGGTATTAAAACAATGTTGTTGATTATATGATGTACCCGAAGTGCCGGAGTAAATTGCATTATTAGGACAAGAAGCTACTATCCATCTTGGATCGTTACCACCAGAAGGCGCTGTGCCAGTACATGGATTGTTATCACCATCTTGATTGGCATCTGTTACTACAATAGATTGTAAGTTTTGATCTATACCGCTAATTGATAAACATACATAATCGGATGTTGCAGTATAGGCAATCCAAACATCATTATTGTTGGCATTATTCCATCCGCAAGTTGAGCCGTTTATTGTACCAAAACTGGTAGAATTGGCACCACCCAAACTTCCAGGCATCAAAGTGCTGCCCGTCATGCCATTCGTTGAAGCACAAAT
>JBMOEQ010000111.1:0-9773 GCA_049314655.1 Ferruginibacter sp.
TCATTATGAGTACCAATAAAGCCATCGTTGTAGGAAGTGGAATTGCAGGAATGGCTACGGCTATACGGCTTGCAGTAAAAGGATATGCAGTTACCGTTTACGAAAAAAATGCAACGCCAGGCGGTAAACTTACTTTTTTTGAACAAGATGGATTTAAGTTTGATGCAGGCCCATCATTGTTTACACAACCACAAAACATAGTAGATTTATTTACATTAGCCAATGCGCCCATTGAAAAATATTTTACGTATCAATCGGTAGATATAGCTTGCAAATATTTTTACGAAAATGGTAAAATCGTACATGCTTATACCCAACGCGAAAAATTTGCAGCAGAGTTAGAATCGGTTTTAGGCGAATCGCCCAAAGCCATTGATCAATATTTAAGCAATGCCGAAAAGTTGTATCAAAATGTGGGCAGCGTTTTTTTAAACCATTCTTTACATCGTTCAAAAACATGGTTGCATAAAAGAACATGGCAAGCATTACGTACTGTAAAAGCCGGATATTTATTTCGTTCTTTGCATCGCCACAATCAACAACAATTTAAGCATCCCGAAACAGTGCAGTTGTTTAATCGATATGCTACCTACAATGGAAGTAATCCGTATAAAGCACCGTCGATGTTGAGTTTGATTCCACATTTGGAAATGAATGAAGGTACTTTTTATCCCCAAGGCGGAATGATTAGTATCACACAGGCTTTGTATCAATTGGCTTTAGATAAAGGTGTACAATTTCATTTCAATGCACCGGTTCAACGCATCATTCAGCATCAAGGAAAAGTACAAGGCGTTGTGGTAAACAATCAAAATATTGATGCACAAATTGTAGTAAGCAATGCCGATGTGTATTACACATACAAATTATTATTGCAAAATGAATTTAAAGCAAAACAAGTTTTAAAGCAAGAACGCAGTAGCAGTGCCATCATTTTTTATTGGGGCATCAACAGAACTTTTCCGGAATTGCATTTACACAATATTTTTTTCAGTAAAGATTATGCCACAGAATTTGATGCTATTTTCAATAAGGGAAAATTGAGCAATGATAATACGGTGTATATTAATATCACTTCTAAAATGGAAGCCAATCAGGCCCCTGCCGGAAAGGAAAATTGGTTTGTAATGGTAAATGCGCCTGCACATCGCGGACAAGATTGGGATCAAATTAAAGCTACTGTAAAAGCTGCTGTAATTGAAAAATTAAGTAGAATGCTCGCTACAAATATTGCCGATTGTATTGAAACCGAACAAACTTTAGATCCTCAATTGATTGAATCGCAAACAGCTTCTTATATGGGTTCATTATATGGTACTAGCTCTAATTCGAAGTTGGCCGCATTTTTAAGGCATCCCAATTTTACAACAAACATTAAGGGTTTGTATTGTTGTGGTGGAAGTGTACATCCCGGAGGCGGTATACCACTATGTTTAAAAAGTGCTCAAATTGTGGGCGATTTAATTGCTGCGCCTCAACCCCAACATCATTAAATTGAGAAATTTATTACAGCATATTACTAAAATTCAAATAGCAACAGCCATTGCTATACTCTTTCATTTTTTTGGCGTTATAGGCATACTGTTTTGGGATAAAAATTTCTTCATTGGTAATACCCCGCTCAACCTATTGTTAATGTTAGGGTTATTGTGGTGGACGCAAGAAAATCGAAATTTTTCATTCATTTTATTTGCTGCCATTGCCATGTTTACCGGATTTGCAGTAGAAGTAATTGGCGTTAATACCGGAATGTTATTTGGCAATTATTATTATGGAAATGTAATGGGCCTCAAATGGAAAAATGTGCCGTTGCTTATTGGCGCTAATTGGTGGATTACCATTTATTGCTGCGGCATTTTAGTGCATACTTTGCTTGATAAAATTGTGTATCGATTGCACGAAGAAAAAGGCGCATTAGTACCCAAACTAAAAGTATTGTCTATTATTGTAGATGGCGCTACATTAGCAGTAGCTTTCGATTGGTTGATGGAACCCGTTGCGGTGAAATTAGGCTTTTGGTTTTGGAAGGGTGATGGTAGTATTCCGCTGTACAATTATATTTGTTGGTTTATCATCAGCGCCATTTTATTATCGTTTTTTCATTTTAGCGCTTTCCCTAAAAGGAACAAATTTGCAATACATTTGTTACTCATTCAGGCAATGTTCTTTTTATTGTTGCGATCGTTTCTTTAAAACTATTATACATGAACTGGTTTTCCTTTATCGCTATTACACTATCTACCTTTGCTATTATGGAGGGTATTACTTGGCTTACGCATAAATATGTAATGCATGGTTTTTTATGGGTGCTCCATGAAGACCATCATCAAAAAGGTACCGGTTTCTTTGAAAAGAATGATGCCTTTTTTCTCATCTTCGCTATACCCAGTTGGTTGTGCATTATGTTGGGGTTACAAAATCAAGTGTATTGGGTGGCTGCAATAGGTTTTGGAATTGCGCTGTATGGATTGGCTTATTTCATTGTGCACGAAGTGATCATTCACCAACGCATCAAATGGTTTACCCGTTCTAACAATCGGTATGTACGTACCATTCGTTGGGCGCATAAAATGCACCATAAGCATATTCATAAAGAAGAAGGCGAAAGTTTTGGAATGTTGGTGGTTGCCAAAAAGTATTGGGATAAAATTCGTTCCGATAATGCCTATCAACAAAATCCTTCTTAGTATTTTATAATTTTACTGTATTCAATAAGTGCAACCTACAAAGGCTTCATATGATATCATTATTTTAGGAGCAGGTTGCGCCGGATTAAGTGTGTTGATGCGTATACTTGCCGATGAGCAGTTATCCAAACAATCTATTTTACTTATTGATCAGGCACCCAAAATCAACAACGATCGTACTTGGTGTTTTTGGGAAAAAGAACCCGGTTTTTTTGAGCCCGTGGTACATCACCAATGGAAGCAATTGCGTTTTGAATCGAATCAATTTTCGTCCTTATTACATATTGGTGCATATACCTATAAGATGATTAGGGGGATAGATTTTTATACCTACTGTTTTGAAAAGATCAAGCAATACCCCAATGTAACGGTACAGTACGATACCATTCAACAGTTTTCGGGCGAGCAAATTCAATTGGCGGGCAGCACAATTGCATGTTCGGGTGCATTGGTATTGAATTCTACTTATACAACATTGCCTTCTCAAAAAAACAGCTACCAGTTATTACAACATTTTAAAGGACGGGTAATTGAAACCGATCAACCTTTTTTTGATGCCACTACCGCCACTATGATGGATTTTAGAACGGCACAATATGGCGCTACGGCATTTGTGTACACGTTGCCATTATCGCCTTATCGAGCATTGGTAGAGTACACGCAATTTTCTGCTCAACTGTTGTTGCCCGAACAATACGAAACGGCATTGGATAACTATATCAGCGATACGCTGCAACTTAAAAACTATACTTTAGTAGAAGAAGAGTTTGGTGTAATTCCAATGACGAATGCCAAATTTGAACAGTATTCGAATGGTGTATATCATTTGGGTACGGCAGGCGGACAAACCAAAGCGTCATCCGGATATACTTTTCAGTTTATTCAAAAACAATCGGATGCTATTGTGCAATTATTGAAACAAGGTAAGCCGCCTTTAGTGAAACCTACATTTTTACAACAACGATTTCATTGGTACGATAGCACACTGTTGCATATTTTAGCAAAAGATAAAATGCAGGGCGATGATTTTTTTACACGCTTATATAGTAAAAATGATGCAGCATTGATTTTTAAATTTCTCGATAATGAAACTTCTATCGTGGAAGAGTTGAAAATTATGAATACAGTACCACGTTGGTTGTTTACCCGAGTAGCCTTACAAGAATTATTGTATTAAAATTTAGCGTACTACCATCATTTCATCCCAGCGGGTAGTGTATCTCGGACTCCGCAATTCTTGTCGCATTTTCCAATTTCTTTTGGTGCCCGAAGCGGCAAATTTGAGGATATCGTTTCGCATAGAGAAGTTGATATTATCTACCATATCCATCAACTTTCTATTTTTATTTTCTTTGTCTTCAACAAATAAATTGCCTTGTATCATGGCATCAGGAATGATGCCACTAAGCACCACGCCAGCTTTGGCATACAGTGTGCCCGGTTCGTATAAATGTTGTACCAACAACAAAGCTTGTTTAATTAATTCTTGTGTTGCAGCGGTAGCCAATGGAAGCGTAACGCCGGCGCCTTTGCTTGCACCATGCCTGAAACGTTCTCCGGCAGGCGTTTTTACTTTTGTAACTACAAAAACATACAGTGTTGTGGCAGCACTTTTTTGACGGCGCAATTTTTCTGCAGCCCTTGAAGTATAGGTTGCAACAGCTTCTTTAATATCGGTGAGGTTGTTTACGGGTTTGCCAAACATGCGTGTTGTTGCAATCATTTTTTTTACTACCAATTCGTCTTTCATTTCGGTAGAAGGAACGCCTTTAAGTTCGCGCAATAACCGAACGCCTACTACGCCACCTAAATGTTGGCGTGCCCATTCTTCGCGTTTGAACGATAAATCTAATGCTGTATAAATGGCGTTCATTTCACGCAGTTTTTCTGCATAGCGCCGGCCAATGCCCCAAACATCGGCAATGGGGGTATGGGCTAAAGCATCGGTGATTGTTTCGGGGCTATCGAGTACCATCACACATTGGGTAGCGTCCTTATTTTTTTTGGCTAATCGGTTGGCTACTTTTGCCAATACTTTGGTAGGTGCAACACCAATGGATACTTTAATGCCCGTCCATTGCTCAATATTTAAACGAAGTTGCAAGGCAAATTGAAACCAGTCGTTTTGTGTGAGGCCTTCTAAATCAATAAAGGCTTCATCTACAGAATATACTTCTACTCGATCTTTGCCTACCAGCATGCGCATGGTTTCCATCACCCGCCAACTGAGATCGCCATAGAGATTGTAATTGGAAGAAAAAGTATGAACACCAAATTTCTCAATCAAGGGTTTCATCAAGAAGTAAGGGCCGGCCATTTCTACGCCCAGTTTTTTTGCTTCATCGGTACGCGACACAATACAGCCATCGTTATTGCTTAATACCACTACCGGTTGGTTATCTAGGTGTGGTTTAAACAATCTTTCGCAAGAGCAGTAAAAACTGTTGCAATCTACAATGGCAATCATTAATAAGAATTTTACACTGTAAAAGTAAATGTTTTGATTGGGCAGAAAATTAATTTATATACTTTTAAGTTTTAAATAAATGTGTTTAACAAAATCATTCTTATTAACAAAAGCACTTAAAATTATACAATGAAAAAAATAGTATTTTCCCTTTTGTTAGTTGCAGGCATGTATTCTATTGGTTTTGCGCAAAAAGTAGATAACAAAAAATCAGCGACGCCAGCTGCAAAAGTTAAACTTGTTGAAGCTACCGACGTAGAGAAAAAGAAACAGGAAGCAGAATTGACTGCTGCAAAGAAAAAAAATGTTGTTAAAACAGATGCAAAAACAGGCGTAAAAACTTTGGCTGCCGGCCCTGTTAAAAAAGACGGCACCCCGGATAAACGTTATAAGTCCAATAAAAAATTAAAGAAAGACGGTACACCCGATAAACGCTATTCGGAAAATAAGCAACACTAAATTCTGTTGTATCCCCCAAATCTTCTTTAACCGGCTTTTTTAGTGAGTTGTTGTAACAGTTCTAATTGTAAAGCTTGCGATTCATTCAATACTTTCAACTGCTCTTGCATTAACACATCAATTTTTTGGTGCAGTGCTTTAATTTGAATTTCAGCTTTTAAGTTCACCATATAATCATTCTCGGCCCGTTTACGATCTTTTTCTTCTTTTCTATTTTGACTCATCATAATAATCGGTGCTTGTATGGCTGCAATGCAACTTAATATCAAGTTCATTAAAATGAAAGGATAAGGATCAAAAATAGCATGCATAGAAGCTAGGGTATTGTATACAATCCAAATTGCCAGAACGATAAAAAAACTAATGATGAAGCCCCAACTTCCTCCAAATCGAGCTACTTTATCGCTCATTTTTTGTCCCTGTGTTAAAACATCTTCTGGTGGGTTTTTTAAGGTATGCACAATTAAATCTTCTTCTTTCAATGCATTGGCAACGATTAAATTCAACTTTAAAATTTCAGCATCTTCTTCCAATAACAATTTGCTGATGGTATCGATCGATTTTTGATTCATAATCGTAATGTTTAAATAAAGCACATGCAATAGATGAAAGGTACATGCTTTTCTAGGGCATTTGTCTTGTTTAACATTTACAAGCTTTATGCAACCTGGTTTTAATCAAAAAATATGGCAATAAAGTTTGGATATATTATAATCAAATTTATATTTGTTCAACATTGCTTGATTTTATCACCATTTCCAACAACTAACTATGAATACATTTCAATCGAAACTTTTTCGATGGGTGTTTTGTTTGCTCCCGATTAGCGGATTTGCACAAACTGATATAGATGCCATTATGATGCCAAAGCATAATTTTTGTGGTGGGTTACTGTATAGTAATAGTAAGTGGGACAATTATTGGGAAGGCACATTTAAAAGAAACAATTTAAATATTGGAACGGTTACTACGCAAATGACCGGCATCATGGGCAACTATGGTATTACCGATAACTTGAATGTACTTTTTGGATTGCCGTATGTAAAAACAAAAGCATCAGCGGGTACGTTAAAAGGACAAAAAGGCCTGCAAGATTTGAGCTTAACGGTAAAGTATATGCCTATTGAAGAATCTTTAGGCAACGGCATTTTTTCCATATATACCATTGGCTCAGTTTCGATGCCCGTGAGTAATTATGTAGCCGATTATTTGCCGCTATCTATTGGAATGCATAGCAATACCGCAACATTTAGATTGATGACCGATTATCAATTAGAACAAGGTTGGTTTGCATCAGCTTCGGCAGCATATATTGCAAGAGCCAATGTAAAAATTGATCGTACCGCTTATTTTACTACGGTGATGCACTATTCTAATAAGGTTGCATTACCAGATGTGGCTTCTTTCAATTTTAGATTAGGTTATCGCGATGAGCATTTGATTGCAGAAGCCATTTTAGATAGATGGAATACCATGGGTGGATTTGATATTCGTAAAAACGATATGCCCTTTTTAAGTAATGAAATGGATGCCACTAGGGTTGGTATAAATGTAAAATATACCTTTAGAAAAATTGCCGGCTTATCGCTAATCGGTGGCGGAATGTATACCTTGAATGCAAGAAATATGGGGCAAGCGCTTCAACTCAATGGCGGCGCTTTTTATCAAATGAATTGGGGTAAAAAAGCAAAACCGTCTACAACCGAAACCCAACAACCCAAACATTAATAGAACATTTTTCATCAATTGTTGATGAATAAAACAGTGTATATGCATAAATCAAAATTCTACCTTACCACATTAGCTGCTTTTTCTATTGCAGTTGTATGTTTGGTAAATGGCTGTAGTAAAAATATTAAAGATCGTTCATGGGCTTTTCCGGCATTGAATCCTGCAAAAACAGACAGTTTAGCCGGAACATGGAAACCAATTTTATTAACAGCACCAACAGAATTTCCGGTAGCTGCACCATTGCCCACTTCAAACGCAAGTTATATTCGCGAGCTGAATGAAGTAAAAAGTTACCAAGCCAATATCACAGCCGATCAAAAACGAAATGTTGAATATTGGAGTGCCGGTGCGGTTTTACGTTGGAACGAAATTATGCGCACTTTGGTAGCCCGACATAATTTAGCACCTTATCAAAATCCGGATGGAACCTATCCTGCCCCTAGTGCAGCCAATCCATTTGCTTATCCGCAGTTTCCATTTTCAAATCCACCTTATGCAGCAAGGGCGTATGCTTATGTAAGTGCAGCGCAATACGATGCATTGGTTGCGGCTTGGCATTATAAGAAACTGTACAATAGAAAAGCACCTTATGCGGTAGACAATGCAATTACGCCATTGATTCCACAAAGTACTATGCCTTCTTACCCCAGTGAAGATGCCGTTGTTGAAGGAGTAACCGTAGAATTATTAAAACTGCTTTTTCCAACAGAAATTGCATTCATACAACAACAAGCCGATGCACATAAAACCAGTCGTTTAATTTCGGGTGCTAATGTGCGCAGTGATATTGAGGCAGGTGAATTATTGGGCAAACAAGTTGCACAAAAATTTATTACCCGTGCCACTACAGATAGAGCCGGTGCTGCCATTGGCAACCAAACTTTATGGACACAGTTGGAGCAAGATTGTATTGCAAGAGGAGAAATTCCTTGGATGAGTTTGGATGCGCCCAAACGTCCGCCAATGTTGCCTTTGTTTGGAAAAGTAAAACCTTTTTTGTTTGATTCATTAACTGTAATCAGTTTACGTCCGGTACCACCACCATCAACAGGAAGTGCACAAATGCGTGCCGAAACAGATGAAGTATTGTGGTTTTCTAAAAATGCTACCAGAGAGCAAATGGGTATTGTACATTTTTGGGCCGATGGTACAGGAACCTATGCACCTCCGGGTCATTGGAATGCCATTGCTGCAGAGGATTTTGTACAACGTAATTTCAGTGAAGTGCGTTGGGCACGAAATTTAGCTTTAGTGAATATGAGTTTAATGGATGCTGCAATTGTTTGTTGGGATACTAAGAACTTTTATTTTAATCCGAGGCCATCTCAATTAAATCCGGCAATAAAAACATTAACCGGTATTCCTAATTTCCCGGCTTATATTTCGGGTCATTCTACATTTAGTGCTGCAGCGGCCACTACTTTGGGCTACATCATTCCCGATAGGGCAGCAGCTTATGAAGCCATGGCAAAAGAAGCCTCTATGTCGCGTTTATATGGGGCAATCCATTACCGATCCGATTGTGAAGTAGGTTTACAAGTAGGTAGTAAAGTAGGCAATTATGCGGTAATACGCGGACGAGCAGATGGTGCCGATCAATAAGTAAATATGGAGTAACATATATTTCATTTCACAAACCCCATTTAATTTTAATGGGGTTTGTTTTTATGGTTGGATAATAATGCACACAAAAATCATAATGATTTAGCATTGTCAAATTCATGTACAATCGCCTAAATTTGTTTTTAATTGAAGCCAATATATTTTGGTTATACACTCCCAAAATCGAATAACATGTCATTCGCTGTAAATTTTATTTCTACCGATGGGTTTGAAGCGGTAGAGCTTGCTGATTTATCTACCGGTACCAAAGTTGTTGTCATTCCTTCATGTGGAGCAATTTTGCACGAAATGGGTGTGCAACATCGCGGTGCATATATCAACATTATTGATCATTATGACAATGCCGCCGATTTTGAAAAGAACGTTACTTCAAAAGGTTTTAAGAGTTGTAAACTTTCTCCATTTGCATGTAGAGTAAAAAATGCCCGTTATAGATTTGATGAAAAAGATTATGTAATTGAAAAATTTCTATTGGGAGATAATGCTTTGCATGGCTTAATTTATGATGCACCTTTTACGGTTCAATATCAATATGCCGATGAAAAAAGTGCCGGCGTAGCATTGCAATTTGCATATCGCGGAACAGATCCTGGTTATCCGTTTCATTACGATTGCAACATCATCTACCAATTGAAACACAATAATACGTTGGTGATTTCAACAACAATAATTAATCAAGATGAAGGTTTAATTCCGGTGCAAGATGGATGGCATCCTTATTTTAAATTAGGGGCTCCAGTAGATGAATTGTTATTAGAATTTCAAAGTAAAGACCAATGGGTGTTTGATTCCAAAATGATTCCAAC
>JBMOEQ010000112.1:0-9718 GCA_049314655.1 Ferruginibacter sp.
ATCCGGACTGTGCACCATATTATCTCTTAGATAATCGAAACCAAATTCGTTGTTGGTACCATAAGTAATATCGGCATTGTAAGCAGCTCTACGGGCATCGCTATTGGGTTCGTGTTTATCGATACAATCTACGGTAATGCCCAACCATTCGAATAATGGGCCATTCCATTCACTATCCCTGCGTGCCAAATAATCGTTCACGGTTACAATATGAACACCTTCTCCTGCCAATGCATTTAAGTAAGCGGGCAATGTACTTACCAAGGTTTTACCTTCACCGGTAGCCATTTCGGCAATTTTACCAGAATGCAATACAGCGCCACCAATAAGCTGCACATCGTAATGCACCATGTTCCAAGTAATAGCGCCACCAGCTGCCGTCCAAGTATTGGAGAAATAAGATTTTTCGCCTTCAATACGGATATAATTTTTCTTAACAGAAAGCGTTTTATCGAGTTCGGTAGCTATGCTTTCGATTTCTGTATTTTCTTTCAATCTTCTCGAAGTTTCTTTTACAACAGCAAAGGCTTCAGGCAAAATTTCTTCAAGTGCTTCTTCAATTTTTTTATCCCGGTCTTTTTTCAACTCATCAATTTCTTGATAGATTACATCCTTGCCATTGATGTCGCTTACTTCAAGTTGCTCTGCAGCATCTTTCCGTTGATTGATGAGTTCATCGATGCCCGTAAGATGGGCACTGATACGTTGTTTAAACTCCTGCGTTTTATTACGCAATGCATCATTACTGAGCGATTGGTAACTGGCAAAATGTTGGTTGATTTTTTCTATTTGGGGAACAATTTTTTTAACGTCTTTCTCGCTCTTATTGCCTCCGAATATTTTTGATAAAAAGCTGATCATAAAATTCCGTATTGTTGGGTATTGTGTTTTTAGATCTTTTTCTGGTTTTTTGTATAGTCAAATTTGGTGCTGAATTCAAATTTAGCCAAATTGACAGGCCGGCAAAGGTAGCAATTAGTTGTCAGTTTGAAATGTAGATTGTGTTTAATTCTATTTGAATATTTCATACTGACCAAAAGGCATTAAATCTTTTCTAATCAGCCAGTTTTGAGGGTTGACGACGTAAATTATCGTTTCATTAACAGCACTTTTTTAGTTTTTGGGTATTAAAAATAAAAATCATGAAAAATTTAGTTCAAATAGGTGCACTTTTTTTTGTTGGTTTAGGGTTGATTTCTTGCAGCAGCACAGAAATTGGCAATAGTAAAGATGTTGCACAAGAACGCATTTACCAACAGTACGAAGTGCGGTATAATGCCGAAAATCCGGAATTAACAGCATATGCTCAATTTCGCTTTGCCGGAAGCAAGGGTACAACATTGGTATTAAATGAGCCTAGTTCTATTCGTTTTGATGGCAATTTGATTAAAGTAGACAGTGCCGATTTTTCGGGTGCTTATTATCAGTTTTATCAACCTATAACAAAAGCATGGGGTTCGCATCAATTTGAGTTCGCCGATTATAATAAGAAGGTTTTTACCAACAGTTTTACAATGGAGCCTTTTGAATTGGATAGTTTCCCAAATGAAATAGACGCCAATCAACCCTTAAATATCCCATTCCGTGCAGGGATTTTTGGCGCAGAGGACGAAATAGATGTTAGTACAATTGCTTCTGATTCTTCCTTTTCTTTTAGTTTCAAGCCAATTGCCAATAAACCTATCATTACTATTGCCGCCGAACAGCTAAAAAGACAGCAAGGGAAACCTTTTAAATTACTGATTAGTTTACGTAAAGTTCTTCCGCTTAAAGAAACTACTGCAGAAGGGGGCACATTGTTAATTCGGTATACATTAAAACCATTGTCTATTCGCTTTAAAAAATAAACTTGAGCGAATTATCCAATTAAAAAAGGAAGGGTAAAATGGCTTGAACAATAGGTTTCTTATTATTGAAATTGAGAAAGTCATCAGGTACAAAAGTGTTAAAAGCATAAACAGCAATTAAGCTACAGATATTGATGAAAACTGCAATAAAGAGGGCTTTCTTCCAACTTTTCTTTAAAAAACGTTTAAAGCCATATGCTTCTAGCGCTATCATTGGAATTTGAAAAGGCAGGGTATTGATTTCTGTTGAAACAAATATGATATTGATAATAGACCAGGTAACCATGTTAAATAAAAAAGCATATAAAAGAGCTTCTCCTCTTTGCTTCTTATTGAACATGTAGGATACTAAGGGTAGTTCAATCAGCAGTATTATTATTAAGTCGGTAGCTAAACGCATACTAAACGAAAAACTGGTTTAAAGTTAATTTTCTAATTACATGATGAATTAACCCCTAGAACCAAAATTGTTGTCTCTGAGTGGTTAGCTGTTATGTAGCTTCAAAAAGGGTACCGAATGTACAAAACTACTTGCTTAAAATGAATCGGGTTTATTTTTTTTCCACAGCACCGTTTATCAATTTTTTTCTTCGTTGCAAATTGAACCCTGTATTTTTGAACGAATTACTTCGTACAGAACCTTTTATTATGATAAAATATTTCCTCGTTTTGTTTTTTTTATTGAACACCCTTTATTCGGTAGGGCAAATAAAGGGCATTGTTTTAGATTCGGCCACTCAACAAGGGGTAGATAAAGCACTTATAGCTTTATTGAATAAAAATGCTATTAAAGACACCCTTTACACCGTTTCCAATGAAAATGGGGCATTTAGTTTTGCAGATGTACCCAAAAATGAATTTACGATTTTAGTATCGAGTGTGGGTTATCAAACAATTGCAAGGCATTATAAGGGTGTTGCTGCAACAACTGTTTTTGATGCAGGTAAATTTTTATTAGCCAAACGCATTAAAGTTTTGGATGAGGTAAATGTAGTTGCCGATCCAATAGTAGTAAAGGAAGATACCGTAGAGTATAGGGCAGATGCATTTAAAGTAAAGGAAAATGCAACTACCGAAGATTTATTGAAAAAGCTACCCGGCATTACAGTTGATAAAGATGGCAATGTAAAGGCACAAGGTAAAGATGTAAATAAAATAAGGGTTAATGGAAAAGATTTCTTTGGAGGCGATGTAAAAACAGCTACTCGCGAACTTCCGGCAAATATTATTGATAAAGTTCAGGTGATTGACGATTATGGAGATCAAGCCACTGTTTCGGGAATTAAAGATGGCGATCCACAAAAGATCATCAATCTTCAAATTAAAAAAGACAAGAATAAAGGTTTGTTTGGTAGAGTTACTGCAGGTGCCGGAAAAGAAGATCGTTATATTGGTTCTATTAATGCCAATTATTTCAACAATCAACAACAAGTATCCGTTTTTGCCAATACCAATAATATCAACCAATCGCTTTTCAATTTTGGCAATTTTAATATGAATAGAGGAATGGGTAGTATGATGCGCATGGGACAAGGCATGATGAGTGAAATGGGGAGTGGAAGTGGATTAACCAACGCATTTCAAAATGGCGATCAAAGTTTTGTTACAGGAAACGGACAAGCAAACAGCGGAGGTATTGCCGCAACCAATTCTATTGGATTTAATTATCGCGATAATTGGGGTAAACGCATCAATGCCTATGGTAGTTATTCTTATGGTCATCGAAATAGTTATGCGCAACAAACAACTGCATCTCAAAACTTTTTTCAAGACAATAGTTTTTTAAATAAGCAGAACAATCAAACCACTACTCAAGGTGATAACCATCGGCTGTTTTTAAATATTGAATATCAGATAGATTCTTTTCATTATTTGAAGATTAGTCCTACGGTAACTTACGCTACCAACTACACTAACAATAATACCTTGTTTGAAATAGCGCCATTATCTGGAAGTAAAACCAGTGATGGAAATACACGCATTTTATCCAATTCAACTACGCCAAATTTTAGCACTTCAATATTGTTTAATCGCCGGTTTAGGAAAAAGGGAAGAAATTTTTCGGCCAATCTTTCCTTAGGTTCATCCTATGCCAATAGTGAACAAAACACCAACAATATCACCAATGATTTCAATACACCTCCTTTAAGTTTTTCTAGGAATCAACAATTGAATCAATTGAATGATAATTATAATTATGGCATTCGACTTACCTATTCGGAGCCATTATCGAAAAGTAGAAATTTAGATATAACAGCATCGCATAACTTAAATTATGCACGCAATAATAAGAATACCTATGCTGTAGATACCCTTACCGGTGCTTTAACCTATTTAAGTTTTTTATCGAATGATTTTGATAATGATTTTTACAGCAATCGTTTAGGCGTATCTGTTCGCTCTACTTATAAAAAATATAACTTTACCTTGGGTATTAGTGCACAACCTGTTTCATTGCAAGGAAGAAGTGTAACAAAAGACAGTGCCTATAAAAGCATCAACAGGGTTAATGTTTTTCCAATTGCACGGTTCAATTATAATTTTTCGAGGAGTAAAACTTTTACGGCCAATTATAGCGGAAATGCAACACAGCCTACATTTAATCAACTTCAAGAAGTTCCCGATATCAGTAATCCGCAATATTTAACCGTAGGAAATGCTGTATTGAAACCGGCCATTAATCATACCCTTAATTTGAGTTATAACAATTTCAATTTCATGAGTGGAAAAGTATTGTTTACCTCTTTGGTGTTGAGTGCCATCGATAATCAAATTGTAAATAACCGAATCAATAGTGGCAATGGAGTAACATTAAGTATACCACAAAATGTAGATGGATTTTATAATGTATTAGGATTTTATACCTTTTCGAAACCATTTAAAAAACGAAAATACATTCTTACGTTAACGGGTACAGTTAATTACAACCACAATGTAAATTTGATTGACAGTATTAGAAATATTGGCCAAAACTGGGTTGCATCACAAGGCGTAACACTAGAGTTTAATTATAAAAATTGGTTACAATGGGGGGGAGGCATTAATTATAGTGTAAATGCGGTACGCTATACAACTCCAAAAGGATCCAGCACAATTTCTACACTACAAAACGCATCTAGCAATGCGCTTACTTTAAGTAGTAATATCAATATTGATTTACCTAAAAACTGGGTACTTACTTACGATATAGATTACACCATTAATAATGGCTTAAGCAGTACTGTTGGTGGAAATTTAGCCATTTTCAATGCTTCAATAGAAAAACAGTTGTTTAAAAAGAAGAATGGTATTTTAAAATTATCGGCTTATGATATTTTTAATCAAAATACCAATATCATGCGTTCGGTTTCGGCCAACACCATTGTAGATAGTAGGTCGTTACGCTTAGCCCGTTTCTTTATGTTCACTTTTACTTTTCGATTACAAAAATTCAAAGGTCAACGACCCAAAACGCCTTCAATGAATCGAATGAATATGCCTGAGCAAAATACAGAAATCAGAATGTTTTAGAAAAACAGCTATTTTTGCATAATAATAATATCTAATAGGTAGTTATTATACTTGTTTAACTTTGATATGTCTTTGTTGAACAGCTAAAGCCTACGATTTGCCATGCAGAAGAAAGAAAATATAGAAGAAGGATTTGAATTTGTTTATACTCAAAAGGATTATAGACAATGGCTGAAAGAATTGGCAGAAATCATGCATCAGCAAGTGGAGAATGATATTGTGGTATTTACAGAAGCTGTTGGTTCGGGTTACTCCCGTTCTTTAAAATTAGATGAGGGATTATCTTGTGGTATTCAAAATTATCAACTCAAAAACGATTATACCTTTAAAAGATTACCTACCGAAACTTTTGGCGTAATCATATATATGTACCACTTTCAAGTAGAGGAAAGCATTAAATACGAACTCAACAAATTGGAAGTAAATATTGATGCAGGCGACTATCATACCTTGCGTGTAACCAATTCTCAAACCCAACACCAGCTTCATTTTGGTAAAACTACAGCGGTTAAAGGACTAAGTATTTTCCTTGAAAATGAATGGATTACTAAAAATATCAGTCGAGCCATTACACCTGTCTTTAACTACCTAAAAGAAGTAGATTTTTTCAAAGAATTCATCAACGCGAAACAACAAAAATTGATGAATGAAATCATTGATTTACCCACAGATCACCCTTATCCCGAATTGTTTATAAAATCGAGGGTAATGCGTTTATTGGATAAAATTTTTGAAAGTTTTTTAGAAAGAGACATCACAGAATTGCCCGAAAAGTTGAGTGAAAATGATTTCATGATGGTTCAAAAAGTTGAATTTATACTCATCAATAATTACACAGAAGTATTTCCTAGCATTGAAAAATTAGCTCGTTTGGCGCTCATGAGCGAAAGTAAACTCAAAAAATTGTTTAAACAATCTTTTGGAATGGGCATGTATGAGTATTACCAAAAGAACCGTATGCATAGGGCTAAAGACCTTATTTTAACCCGAAAGCACAGTGTTACAGAGGTAGGTACCATGCTTGGCTATCAAAACCTGAGTAATTTTTCAAATGCATTTAAAAAAGAATTCAATTTTTTACCCAGCGAGGTTTTGTCGCTGATGTAACTTTTTTACTCCCATTTTTGCTTATTTCCATCTTCTCAAACCCATAATGGTGTTTATTTTGATGCCAATTCTAGAAATATCCTTTTGGTAGTAGGATATTTGTGTATAAATGGGCATTATTTTAGCCTTTTTTGCCCTACCTTTGCCACCCGAAAAGCCTATTTTCTAAAATAACTCATTTTATATGTCAGGTGCGTTAAAAGAAGTTCGTAACCGTATTAAAAGTGTACAGAGTACGCAGCAAATTACTAAAGCCATGAAAATGGTGAGTGCAGCTAAGCTCCGTAGAGCACAAGATGCTGTAACCCAAATGCGTCCGTATGCTAAAAAGCTTCAAGAAATGCTTTCTAACATCGTAAGCGATGCAGATGGCGATATCAATTTGGCATTGGCTGCTGAAAGGCCGGTAGAGAAAGTAATGATCATTATCGTTACCAGTGATCGTGGATTATGCGGCGGATACAACAGTAATTTGATCAAATTAGCCAAACAAACTGCACTTGATAAATATCCTGCTCAATTAAAAGCTGGCCATGTTACCTTCTTACCCATCGGTAAAAAAGGATACGAACATTTTAATAAAAACGGCTTTAAAGTAATAGACCAATATTGGGATATTTTCACCGGATTAAGTTTCGAAAAAGTACAAGGAGCTGCTCGTTATGCCATGGAAGCCTTTGCATCTAAGCAAGTAGATGCGGTAGAATTAGTATACAGCGAATTTAAAAATGCGGCTACACAAAGTTTTGTTTCAGAACAATTTTTGCCTGTACAAAAAGTAAAACCTGTTGCCGGTTCAAAAAAGAAATCTGATTTTATATTTGAGCCTAATAAAAATACCTTAATCACCGAATTGATGCCTAAAATCCTCAATACACAATTGTTTAAGGCAGTATTGGATGGTAATGCAAGCGAACATGGTGCAAGGATGACTGCAATGGATAAAGCAAGCGACAATGCTAATGAACTATTGAAATCGCTTAAAATCAGTTATAACCGTGCTCGACAGGCGGCTATTACTACCGAGCTTACAGAAATTGTAAGTGGTGCAGCAGCATTAAATGGATAGTGATCGGTTTTAAACAATTTCGTTTCAATTACACCAAATTATTAACCTACGGGTTCGTATGGAACTTTCTCAGATAATACCACATATTGAGGCATTAATATTTGCAAGCGATAAACCATTAACCAATTTGGATATTATCGAATTGCTCAATAATGCTTTAGGTTTTATTGATGATAGAGCCACAATCGAGCAAGTCGATGCCGCTATTGATGGTATCAGAGAAAAATATAATGCCGAATTTTATGCATTTGAAGTACGTCAAAGCGGTGGAGGATGGCAATTTCTTACCAAAAAAGAATATCATAAAACAGTAGCTCAATTAAATGGCGACAAATTCTTAAAAAGATTGTCTACCGCCGCAATGGAAACATTGGCCATTATAGCCTACAAGCAACCCATCACTAAAAGTGAAATTGAATCTATTCGTGGTGTAAACTGCGATTATGCAGTTCAAAAGTTACTGGAAAAAGATTTAGTGGTCATTGCCGGAAGAAATGAAGAAGCAGTTGGTAAACCACTCATTTATACTACTTCCAAATCTTTTATGGATTATTTCGGCATCAATACTACCGATGATTTACCAAAGATCAGTGAAGTGTTGATGGAAGAATTGGTACAAGCTACCATCGTAAATCCACAACCCGAATTGGAATTATTAGAAGAAGAAACAACCATTGAAATTGAGTCAGCTGAAGAAATTGCAACTGAAGCAACAGATGAAAATGCAGTTTCAACACCTACTCTTGAAGAAGTAGCAAATAACGACAAAAGCACAGAAGATAAACAGGAGGATAAACAGGAAGAAGACAATCATCCCGTTTCATAACCTCTATGTATAAAAATGTATTTGAAGGTATGACTGGGTAAGCACCAATCATACCTTTCTTTTTTTTAACCCATCCTGAAATGATTCAGGTAAAACAATCGCTTATGGCCGCACAATTATCAAAAGAACAATTGATTGAAATTGCACAAGAGTATGGAAGTCCAGTGTATGTTTACCATGCCGAAAAAATTGCCGAACAATATCATAAGCTTAAACAGGCATTTGCTGCCACACGTGCTCGTTTTTTTTATGCTTGTAAGTCGTTAACCAATGTCAATATCTTACGGTACGTTCATACATTAGGCGCTTCGTTAGATTGTGTAAGCATCAATGAAGTTAAATTAGGTTTGTTGGCAGGGTTTGAGCCACAACAAATTTTATTTACTCCCAATTGCGTAGATCTGGAAGAAATGGCTGCTGCAAAGGATTTAGGCGTTAACATCAATATCGATAATTTATCTATTTTAGAACAGTTTGGCCATCGTTTTGGAAATACATATCCGGTTTGTATTCGACTCAATCCGCATATCATGGCCGGAGGTAATTACAAAATTTCTACCGGACACATCGATAGTAAATTCGGTATTTCAATTCACCAACTGCGCCATATTGAACGCATTGTAAAATCTACTCAATTAAAAGTTACCGGCATTCACATGCATACCGGTAGTGAAATTAAAGACATACAAGTTTTCTTAGAAGGCCTCGATGTAATGTTGAATACAGTAAGCCATTTTCCGGATTTAACTTTTATTGATTTAGGCAGTGGCTTTAAAGTGGCCTATCAACCCGGCGAACAAGAAACCGATGTGGATACTTTGGGTGCTAAAGTAACAGCTGCTTTTGATGAATTTGAAAAAGAAACCGGCCGTAAATTAGAAGTGTGGTTTGAGCCGGGAAAATATTTAGTTAGCCAATGCGGTTATTTTGTGGTGAAAGCTAATGTAATCAAGCAAACACCTGCTGCAGTTTTTGTGGGCGTTAATAGCGGTTTTAATCATTTGGTTAGGCCAATGATGTACGATGCTTATCATCATATCGAAAATATCAGCAACCCGAATGGTCCAGAAAGAATTTACAATGTAGTGGGTAATATTTGCGAAACCGACACTTTTGCTTGGGATAGAAAATTAAATGAAGTAAGAGAAGGCGATTTGCTCGTGTTTTATAATGCCGGTGCGTATGGCTTCGAAATGTCTTCTAATTTCAACGCTCGGTTAAAACCTGCGGAAGTATTGGTACAAGATAACCATGTTCGTTTAATACGTAAGCGAGATGAATTCGATGATTTATTGCGCAATCAATTGTTTTAAATGTTTAATCGCCGGAAATTTTTCGGCGATTTTTTTTATTTCTTTT
>JBMOEQ010000113.1:0-9718 GCA_049314655.1 Ferruginibacter sp.
CATAATTGGCATCGGCAATAGAATTATAACCGAGAGCTAAAGCATATGGAGCGAATGCTCTATTTCCTGCACCAATAGCTACTGCTGATTGACCGCTTGCTGTTACTGCTTGTCCTATAGCAATAGAAACAAATCCGGTAGCAGTAGCTGTTACCCCCATTGCAATTGAAGTATTTGAAGTAGAAGATGATTGTTGCCCAAATACAATAGAAGCAAAACCCGTTGCATTATTTGTAGTACCTGAAGCAAAACTAAAATCGCCACTTGCGTTATTTCCATAGCCCATTGATATTGCATTTCTTCCGGTTGCTTTCGTAGATGCACCAACAGAAAATGAACCTGGGCCCGAAGCAGTTGTAAAATCTCCCATTGCTGTAGAACGATCGCCAGTAGCATTGGTTCCTGCTCCTGATGCAAAAGAAGATTCGCCTTTAGCCTTGGTACTATTGCCTAAACCGATAGACAAAACTCCTATACTGTCTTTATCCCATTGCAGTCCATACGCCAACCCTGCTCTAAAGGCAGCTTTCTGCGGATACCACATTACCCTTGCTCCCGGACCTTGAATAGGCGGATTATACAAAGTTGCTGCATCGGGGTTATTGGGGCCTGTAAACAACACATTACTATCTGCAACGTGTAAACGTGCAATAGGAAAGGTTGTACCAATACCCACATTGCCGTTTTGTGCAGCTGCAGATAAAAATACCATTCCACTCAGGATAAAACTTCCGGTTAACTTTTTCATGTGTTGTTTTTTGTATGCTGTAAGAATACCTATTCAATTTTTGCAAATGCACTATATCCGGGATAACTCACATCAGATATCCATAAAATTCTATTTCCTTTGATGAATGAAAAATAGGCATCAAAGGTTTTGGGCTTGCCTTCCATATCAGAAAACTTTATTTGCCAATTCGACAATACCGTAAACTTGCCATTTGATTTAGTGCCTTGAAATTTTAAGTTGCCTACAACACCACTTGCTGTTGCTATCGACCATTTATACGCATTGCCCGAACTAAATATAAATTCTTGAGAAGATGAGTAAGATGTAGCACCCGCATCTAAACCAGTGTATACATTTACATATTGTTGCATGCCACTGAAGGAGTTTGTCCATTTGCCCGTAAAGTCAGATGCTGCAATAGCAAATTTATTGTAATTGGCCATACCGGCAAGTTTATCCCAAATCGGACTATACCCTTCGGGACTATATCCACCAAAAAATTGTTCAAAAATTTGTTTCGTAGGCGTAATAAACTCTATATATTTTCCTGAGCCGCCACTTAAGTTTTTCTTAAATAAAACTACATGAACAGTTTTGCCCGTAGCTTTTTCAACAACATCGGCTTCTGCAAATTCTATCGATTGCCAAGTTTGAATGGGTTTAAATTCAAAATTAGTTGCGCTGCTGTATTTAGGTGCTACTAATACATTCCAAGCATTTTTTAATCCATCAATTAAAACCGAATTATAGGTATCGGCAGCTTTATTGGGATAATGTATCAGTATTTTACAATTTTGCTTCGTTACTTCTACCCAATCTTCTTGAACGGTGGCTATCCAACCATCATCGAAATTGGTTTTGGTAAATGCATATTTTCCTGCAACAGATTTTGTAGGAGCAGATGGGGTTATGGTTGGATTAGAAGGTGCGGCAATAGCAGGTTTTATTAAATCGATAGACCCCACTAAATTTTGAATATCCTGAACATAAGTTTGTGCGTTGGTTGTGGCCACAATACTTACCACACGATTATATCCACTAAATGTAGTAAGCAATGCAATAGCTTCTTGTTTATTGAACGTAAATGTGCCACCACCTGCTTTAATAGACCAACCATCGGCTACTTCCACATCGTTATTGGCGGAGGTAGTAGTAATCTTATATGGTTTATCTACCAGCTCTTGCCATTCGCTATTAAAATCGGCTTCAATATTTCCTTTAGATGTGGTGCTTTTAAATATTCCAATTTGACACCAAGTTCCTTTTTGTTGATCTGTTTTAGTATAAACGATTACATTGGTTTTGGCTTCCTTTTTCCAACCGGCAGGCGGTGTGTAAGTTAAGAGATCATATTTTTCGGTTTGGGCAAATAGTGACAGGCAAAGGCCAATCATAATAATGGTGAACAGGCTTTTCATAATAAAAAACACTTTTAGTATACTTAAAAAAAAGAATGGCCGCGCCATTCGTTTACTATTTTTGCTGCAACAATTGTTGTACTTGTTTTTTCAATACATCAATTTGCTGTTGTTGTTTATTGTTGGCAGATTGCAATTGTTCTATTTGTTGCTGTTGTGTTTGCACTGCATTTATTAACAGAAAAGTATAGGCTTGATTATTCACCGAACGCAAATCTTCAAAACCGTTTTGGTGATTTTTATCTACCATATACGGTGCAATTTTTTCTAAGTCTTGCGCAATTATACCTACTTGTTGGTTGTTGGTTGCAAAAGGCGCATCGGCATTGTAATAAAAACTTACCGGATGAATTTGATTGATGATATTTAATCCATCCGTGAAAGGTTGTACATTATTTTTCAAGCGGGCATCGCTGAAACTACTTACTGTACCGGTGGCTGTATATGCTACACCATTGCGTACTTCAAAGCCTTTAACCGAACCCGTTAGGTTTCCTCCTCCGGAGCCATTGGTATAAAACTCTAGTGCACCAGTAAAATTTCCTATATCATTACTTTTAATATAGCCGGGGCGCCATTGGTTAGACGTACCATAATCGCTCACCAATTCTAATTGTGCCGGCCCAAAGCCGCCTTTATTGGCAACCATAAGCGCAACCGGTGTTGCACTTGCAGCGCCCACCACTTCTAATTGCTTTGTTGGTGTTTTGGTGCCAATTCCAACAATCCCATTTCCTTTAATGCGCATTCTTTCAACAAAAACAACATTTGCACTTCCTCCATAACCAAAAGCTATATCTGCGGCTTCAGCATCGGTATACATTTGAAGCAATCCGCCTTGAATTCCAAATCCATATTGCGCTGATGTTGAAGAACCATATAATGTAATTTTATTGCCTATTGTATTTGAAAAAGTTAATGGAGCAATCGGGTTATTTGTGCCGATGCCTATGTTTCCATTTCCTTTAATGCGCAGCAATTCGTTTGATGTAGTTGGGCTTGTACCTGCATAAAATACATGATCATCGGTAATACTTTGAATTTGATAGCGCATGTTGCTGACATTTAATCCGAAACCCGAAAATTGATGATCGTTGTAGTTTTCATCAAAGAAAACAATCTTTTTATTCCCAGTAGAATTATCGAGTTGAATAGGTGCTGATGGAGAAACACCAATACCTAAATAACCTGAAATATCTATATTGCCACCTACAGATAATTTATTACCGGGATTAGCATTACTTATACCAACATTTCCATTTCCCTTTATGCGCATTAATTCGTTTGATGAAGTAGTTGATCCTCCACTGTAAAAAACATGGTCATCTGCATTACTATTTACTTGATACCTCAATACACCTGAATTTACACCAAATCCATAAAACTGGTGATCATTATTGGCGCCTTCATATAAGACCAATTTTCGATTAGCAGTACTATTGGCAAATTGCAATGGTGCATTAGGAGCAGTAATACCTAGGCCCACATTTTTACATCCTACACAAGCTGCGTTATCAAAAGTTTTTGTCCAAATGCCGTCTGAAATTTGAACTGCATTGGCATCGTAAGTTGTAGTAACAGATGGATATGTAGTGGCCGTAGAATTGTATTCCCAAAAGTCTATTGAAGGCTGTCCTACATCTCCGGTACCGATATACCCTTTGTTACCTATAGAAAAACCGGCTGATGTTGTTCGTGCACTTGCAGGAAAGTTTGATTTTTGATTCCATACATTGGCAACAGGATCATATTGCCAAAAATCGGCACGGCGAAACCCATCGAAACCTAAACCTAAATATCCTAAAGCACCTATAGAAAATGCGGTAGCTCCCTGAACGCCTCCTCCTGGATATGAGGCCTTGCTTGTCCAAATATTTCCAGCGGGATTATATTCCCATAAATCATTGTATCGAACAACAACTGTTTTTCCGGTGCTGATATAGCCTTTGCCACCCATAGAAAAACCTGCAGCTTGCTGACGCCCTCCCCCCGATAAACTAGACCGTTGTGTCCAAGTATTTCCGGTAGGATCGTATTCCCAAAAGTCATCTCTATCAACCCCATCGAAACCTGTACCAATATAGCCTTTTGATAAAATTGAAAAACCAACTGCTCCAAAACGAGCCGTACTTCCAAAATTGGCTTTTTGTGTCCAAGTGTTGAGGGCAGGATCGTATTCCCAAAAATCATTTTTTCTTGTTCCATCAATTCCTGTTCCAATATAGCCTTTGGTGTTTATGGAAAACCCTGCTGCTAAATATCTGGCTGTACCGCCAAAATCGGCTTTTTGCGCCCATGTATTTGAAGTAGGGTCATATTCCCAAAAATCTTTCAAATAATCATTTCCATATCCTGTTCCAATATAACCTTTGTTACCAATAGAAAAACCTACTGCTTGAAGTCTTGCAGCACCACCAAAATTGGCTTTTTGAATCCAAGTGTCGGCAGCCACATTTACAACACCTGTTTGTTTTGAACCACAATTTTTAATCCAATTGCTGCCATCATAAATATCGGTGCATTTATCATCTAAATTAAAAATGGTTAACCCTACAACCGGATTGGCAATTGCATTGCGTTGCTCGGTTGTCATTCTGGGCAATAACACGCCTTTGGCAGTACTTTTAATTTCTAGTAATGCACTGCTATCGGGTGTGGTGGTTCCAATGCCTACGTTTTGTGCATACAATACATTGCTTAACGTAGTTACAATAAAGCAAAACATTGCAAAATTTTTCATGCGTTTATTTTTATGATAAGAATAGTTTTTACGACCATTGCGTTTGTTGTATGAATAAAATTAACTTTTATCGCATTCATTTAAACGATATAAATCTTGCTATTCTTTGGTAATCTTTACATTACTGATGTACACACTCACGTGGTCGGCATCGTTGGTAACATTAGTCCAATACAAATTTTTAATAGATGCTGTTGCCGGAAAATTACAGCTGATACATGGTTTGCCATAAGTTAATTTAAAGTTGTTCGACGTAGCAACGGATTTGCCATTAAGCAATAAACTAATTACACCTGCTTTTATTTTCAATTGAACATTTACCCTGTTTTGTTTATTGGTAAATTCTCGCATATCATAAGTAATGAAAACACCTTCATTGTAATTGTCGTTATTCACGGATGGAGTTGAATGCATCTCTAGCTTTGCTGTACCCATGTAATTGTTGTTATTGAAATC
Source organism: Ferruginibacter sp. (assembly GCA_049314655.1). Classification (GTDB taxonomy): domain Bacteria; phylum Bacteroidota; class Bacteroidia; order Chitinophagales; family Chitinophagaceae; genus Ferruginibacter. The sequence goes on from JBMOEQ010000113.1 coordinate 5,345, forward strand.
GTTTTCGTTGCCGGCTGTAATTTTTAGGGAAAGGGTTGCGCTGCTTTTTACCGTTTCTACAACACCATCACGCACCGGCGGAACAGTACTTAAATTCAGTTCAACGGCACCACCCGTTCTACTCGTAAAATCATCGGTTACTACATCAAATGCAATGGAAAAACTTTCGGGCAAGGGCAATTTAAGTGTAGTTGGATTTACTGCATTTCCATATCCCAAGCGCAACCATTTTCCTTCAAAATCGGGTAAAGATGTTACGCTGGCATGTTTGCCATAGGTTCGGTAATACCAGCCTGCTACTTTTGCTCCATCCGAATTTTTAGAAAAGTTATCAGCAAAAATAGTATTGGGCGAAAGATTTGAAGGCGCAACGGAAGGTGTGTTTTCGTGAAAGTATTTGTTTCTATATGCGGCCAATCTTGCTTTTAATTGATCTTCATTAACTGGTTGGTATACCTTTCCTTTTACTTTATTGGGATTGTAGAAATAATCGTATACATATTCGTAATTGAAATTTTCGGTAACAGCAGTATACATTTCGTACAATTGATTGCCTTCTTCTTTGGTTCTATAAGGAAAACTCAATGATAGCCATTGTGGTTGATTGGAATTACATTTAGGCAATACAGCCGGATCTATTTTATATACCGGGAAATAGGCTTTAAGCTTTTTTTCCATGGGTGAAATTTCAAAAGGATCCATACTGCCGTCGATATTATTATATGCCGGTTGCATATAGCGTAATACGGCTGGTTCGTTCAACGTATTTTTATGCTTTTCACGTACCTGTTGTATGGCATTGATGTACCTATTTATTTGCTCTTTTTTATACTGAAATACTTCTTCTCGAGTTTTTGTATCACTCCATTGTTGATTTACTTCTTCTTGCTGTTTTTGCAAAACTCTACCTAGTGCAACTTCTGCCAATTGTAAATATTCGCCTTTGGTTACTGCAATAAAAGGCAATTCATTTTCGGGCGCTAAAAACACCGTTTGTATTTCATTGATACGGGTGATATAAGGATATACATTGGGATGAATCCTGGGATCGGGTTGTTTAAATTGAAAATTATCGGTTTCAATTTGCCCATATCCATTAGGAGGCCATGTAAACAGATACTGTGTTGGTGTATTGATAAAAGCAATAGCATAACTACCGGGAATGGTATTGGCCGAAAAATCGAAACGGGTATACTCTTCACTTACAGGTTTAAAATGCCCTTTTTCATCGAGGTATTCTTTCATATAACTTACATTCCAAACCCTAAAATCTACGCCATACTGAAATGGTTTAAACGAATTTTTATCTTTATACCACCTACGGGTATACGTACCAATACCGCCTACGGGAGTATACGATTGTTGCATCCACGTTATTACATTATTCATGTTTTGCTGTTGTTGAAGCGAAAATGCTTTCCCGTCTCCTTCATAAATTTTTGGAGCAGGAATAGATAGTTTACTCCACCAACCAATTACGCTATCTTCTATGCGCTGTTCTTTAGATGGTTGTGCAAATGCAGTTACAGCTACTGTAACATAAATGAATAACGTGCTTATAGTTTTATATATCATTGTACGATTTACATCATATTAAATTGATGCATTTTTTAGTGGCAATGGTTACTACATCTACATTCATAAATAATGATTATCTATTAAATTGATGTGTTTTGTATCAACTAGTCTCTTAGGCAACGAACAGAATATCCTAAATTCTTAAATGTGCTGGACCGAAGTGATATTGGACTATTGTTTATCAAATAAAAAACAATTGCACCAAAGTCGCCAGCTTCAGTAGAACTCCACCAATAGCCATAATATCCAAAATTGCTGAATTGTAAATTGACACTATTGCCTCGATATCCTCCCGGTAAGCCGCCAAAGCCACTGTTATTATTACCTCCTGTATTGGGACTTGACCAATGTGCCAGCCCAGCTTCTTTTAGTTTTGCTCCTGTAGCTATTGAGCTGCCCAATGTATTCTCTAATACTATCCACTCTGTATTACTGGGAACATGCCATCCTTCAGGTGCTAATCCTCTTGGATCATTAACCGCATACCAATTGTACAACTTACCATAAGTATTTCCCAAAGTAGAATCGTTATTGTAATAACACCATGCACCTGTTGTTAATCCAACCCATGCTGCTGCATCAGTTACTTGTGGAATAGGATCGCCGTTTCTGTAAAAAGCCACATCCAAGTTATTGCGCATCCATTGTTGGGTACCAATTACAATTGCTGCCATTGGCACAAATGCAGGTGCCGGAACAATAGTTGCCGTAAGCGCAACCCAAACCGAACCATTAAAGTAAGATTTTTGATGTAAGGTTAAATCATAAACTTCCAAGCCCTCTATAGGATTAACAATTGCGTTTTTTTGTTCCGTTGTCATGCGAGGAAGCAGTACACCATTAGTGGTGCTGTTTACTTCAAGCAATGTAATAGGAGCAGGAGTACCTATACCAACATTGCCATTATCCAATACGGTAAATGCATTAGATCGAGCAAAAGAACCCACACCATTGCCCACTTCAAAAAGTTTATTGGCACCTGTGGTATCATTATAAATTCCTGTAACTAAAGCATAGTTGGCTTTGGCGATAGAATAGGCTCCCATAGCTGTAGATCCTACGCCCAAAGCAGTGGTACTTCCACCAATAGCGGTAGAATAATTGCCTATAGCGCTTGTAGATTCGCCCATGCTGGTAGCATACAATCCTGTAGATGTGTTATTTGCCCCAAAGCTTGTTGAATAATTTGCTTCAGCCTTGGTATTATAACCTATTGCGGTAGCATAAATTCCGTTAGCAGCAGTATAAAAACCCATTGCGGTGGTATAATTTCCTATAGCTTTAGAAGCTGTGCCACTTGCAAAAGCCCCTTCTCCAATAGCTCGAGTATTAAAGCCAGTAGCAAAAGAAAATCTTCCAATACTGTCTTTATTCCAACTTGCATTATCAACAATACCAACTCTAAATGCAGCTTTTTGTGCGTACCACATTAGTCGTGCGCCTGCATCTGAAGCAGGTGGCGCAAACAATGTATTGGCCGGAATAGTGGTTGGTCCCGAAAACAACACCGAACTATCTGTTACGTGTAGCCGAGCTTGAGGTACAGGTGTACCAATGCCCACATTTTGTGCGTTACTATAAAATTGTACTAAACCCGTTATACCTACTAAAATGAGCTTTATGAAATATTGTTTTACCATTTTGGGAAGGGGTCTATTGTTGCCTAGCTTGTTGATCTATTTGTTGCTGCATGCGATTAATTTTTGCTTCTTGTTCTTTGATGGCTTCAATAAGCAATGGTACTAAACGAGCATAATCTACCCCTTTGTAACCGTCTTTTTCACTCACTGCTTCGGGGATAATTTTCTCAATATTTTGTGCAATCAACCCAATTTGCCTGCCGGGTGTAAAATGGTTATTGGGAAATGCTTCTGTATTCATTTCATATTCTACACCATTGAGTTGAAGTAGTTTTTGTAGTGGAGATGTGATGGCACTAATATTCTTTTTAAATCTTTCATCAGAAGCATAGTTGGTGCCATTTACCCATAAATTACCCAATACCGAAAATGCGTATGCACCATTACGTTGTGCCAAAGCATTTTCTGAAAAAGTGCCAACATTATCTTGTGTGCCAAAACTTACTTTACCACCGGGTATATCGCAATGCAATCTTAATTCTCCGCCATAAACACCAATACCTACTTCACCGGTAGATCCCGGAAAAAGTAATATTTTTTCGCCTAAAGATGCTGGGAAAGATAATGGGCGGGCTGCAGCTGCGGCGCCAATTCCAATGCCTAAATTCCCAGTAGTAGTATTCATGGTTACACCCCAATTAGCACCCGTATTTCCAAAAAAGCCAACTTGATTATCGCTTGCCATACCAATAAAAGCTACATTGGCCGAATTGGCTGTATTGGTTAAAAATAGTCCTGCTGATTGGGTTCCAGTTCTTAATAGAAGTCTTCCGTTTGCTTGAAATACAAATTCTCCATTATTTACAATCCGAGCTCTTTCTATAAAGCTGTTGCTATGGCCATATCCAAATGCAATATTGGAGCTGGTACCATCGCTATACATTTGCAATAATCCGCTTTGTATACCAAAACCATATTGTGGCGATGCACCTAAACCACCATATAATGAAATGCGGTTACCCAAACGATTCGAAAAAGATAAAGAATCTAATGTTAATTGTCCGCCAACTGATGTGTTATTAGGCAGTTTTGTATTGCCATATTTAGATAAGATATTGCCTTGTACGATAAGGTCGCCACGGGTTTCAATATTACCTAAAGCCGTTAGTTTATCTCTAAAAATTCCGGTGCCAACTACATCCAATTTGGCAAACGG
>JBMOEQ010000114.1:0-9610 GCA_049314655.1 Ferruginibacter sp.
AGCCAATTGAGCAGGTGTTAATACTTGCGCATAGTTTTGTCCCTCACCGGTAGATAAAACCACATGATCGGCAGGTACCGTCATGGCTACTTTAAAATTGCCGAATGTTAAAGCAAACTCTCCAGTTCCCACAAATTGATGATTTTGCCATCCTTGAAAATCGCTGTACACACATAAGCGTGGATACCATTGCGTCATCGTATACAAATCATTTCCATCTTCAGGAAAATATTCATATCCGCCTCTACCGCCGTATTTGGTACGTTCAATGATATTATAATCCCATTCTATTTTCAAAACAAAACGTTGACCCGGTTTTAAAACCTGCGGCAATTCTATACGCATCATTGTTTTATTAATGGTATAGGTTAAATCTTTTCCATTAGCATCTGTAACCTTGCGAATATTATCGCCGTATTCTTTATCTTTTTTTCCTTGTAAACGTAAAATATCTTGATCGGTTATCGTTTTTGGCATGGTGTTGCTGTTCTGGTAACCCGAGTTATTTTTACTGCTATGTTCATTCTCATCTAACTGAATCCACAAATAGGTTAATGGATCGGGAGAATTATTGAAATAGGTAAGTGTTTCTTTTCCAATCAATTTACGGTTAGGTTCATCCAACTCGCAAGTAATATCATAATCGCAACGTTGCTGCCAATAACGAGGCCCAGGTGCACCACTTGCGGTACGGTATTCATTGGGCGTTGGTAAAATTGTACCCAACTGCTCAAAACGATTACCATGATTACTACCCGGATTGTTTTTTATATCCTGTGCGTAAACACCGGTTACAAAAAACATTAATAGAAAAAGGAAATTTTTCATGTACTTTTTATGTTTTGTGTTATGTTTAAAAAAGAAAAAACGTATTTCAAAAGATGCCTATTAAAATTTATAAAGGCCACCTATCGGCTGCCATGTTTGTGGCAATAATTATACTTACTCCCGACAAAGCCCAAATCCACCATTTTTGTTTTAAGCCAACCAAGCGAATTACCAAATAACCCGCCAACATCAAAATGGCTACCAAAGCAATTTGCCCTACTTCTAACCCTATATTAAAACTAATTAAAGGCCATGCAATGCCTTGGTCTTTAGCCAACATAAAACGAATGGTATTGGCAAATCCCATTCCGTGAATTAAGCCAAACAACAAAGCCAACAGATAGTTCAATTGCAATGATTGCTTATTTCTTTCTTTCACCGAAAAATTATACAAGCCGGTTATAACTATGGTACAAGGAATTAAAAACTCTACCCACTGATCATTAAAGCGAAATACATCATACACACTCAATGCTAAGGTTAATGAATGTCCTATAGTAAAGGCCGTAACTAAAACCAACAACTGCCTCCAATTTTGTATCATGTAAATGGCCGATAATGCCGTAATAAAAAGTATATGATCTAATGCATCCCAACTGATGATATGGTGCCAACCTGTTTCAAAATAAAGGTAAAAATCACTCATAATTAAAAGGGGCGCAATTTTTTAGTTAGTTTTGGTTTTCAAATATCTTGAATTGAATTGTAAATAACGAATAACTAGGTTAAATGGCAGCAATATTGTATAAATGGTTGATGATTTTCATGATAACCTCTTCCACATTGGGCAACAACGCTATTTCAAAGCATACATCCCACCCTATTTTTGTTAGTGTAACTGAAATTGAACATCGCGCCAATACATCAACCGTTGAAATCAGTTGTAAACTTTTTACCGATGATTTTGAAAAAGCCCTTCGCCGAACAACCACTTCCAAAATTGATTTGCTCAATGCTTCGCAAAAATCATCAATGGGCACTTTCATCAATGCCTATATCGTCAAACATTTACAACTTACTGCCGATGGCAAAAAGCTGCCTTTACAATTTATCGGCTTTGAGCAAGATGAAGAAGGTATTGTGAGTTATTATCAATGCGATAATGTAAAAGCCTTTTCAAAACTTTTAGTATTTAATAATTTATTGTACGAAGAATGCAAACAACAAATGGGCATTATTCATGTTACGGTTGCAGGCAGAAGAGTAAGCGCCAAATTGAACAATCCTAGCGAACTAGCTAATTTCGAATTTTAACTGTTTTCTTCTTCCATATGCTCCCGAATTTCTTCGGTAATGGTTACCAACAGTTTGTCTATTCTTTGTCCGTCCATATCAATGATTTCGAAATGAAATCCACGCCAATCAAATGATTCGCCGGTAACCGGAATTTTCTCTAATTCATGTAATACAAATCCGGCAAGTGTATCAAATTCGTGTTCGCCTTCATTCATCCATTCGGTTTTTTCGAAATGACTTAAAAAATCATAGAAAGTAATTTGAGCATCTACTAAAAAAGAACCGTCGGGCCTTTCTACCACTTCATATTCGTCTTGTCCGGTTTGAGGCATATCCCCAACAATTGCTTCAAGTATATCATTTAAAGTAACCATGCCTTCCATGGTTCCATATTCATTAACGATGAAACAACTGTGGATTTTGGTCTCTTTGATTTTCTCTAAAAGCTTATACGGATTATTATTTTCGGGTACAAACAAAGCGGGTTTTGCCAATGAGCCTAACAATGCATCTGCAGGGGCTTTCAACAAATCTTTAATATAGATAATTCCTTTAATATCATCAATTTGACCATCACAAACCGGATACGTTGAATAGGTTATTTGTTCAAATCGATCTTTCACTTGTTGTACGGTTTCATGCACATCTAACCATTCAATATCGGTTCTATGTGTCATTAACGATGTGATATTTCTATCGCCTAAATGAAAAATTCGTTCAATAATTTCCTTCTCTTCCTCTTCAATTGCACCGGTTTCGCTGCCTTCAGAAATAATTGCTTTAATTTCTTCTTCAGTAACCTGACTGTCATTTACTTTAATATTCAACAGCTTTACAATTAAGTTGGTAGATGTTGTAAGTAACCAAATGAATGGAAAACTTAACATACTTAACCAACCCATTGGGCGTGCTAAATTCTTAGATATCATTTCCGGACGAGCCAAACCTATTCTTTTAGGCACCAATTCTCCAATTACTAAAGTGAAATAAGTAATGATTACAACAATAGTAGTAGTTGCCATTCCATTAGCGTATGCTTTTAAAAAACTAAATTGGCTATAAAATTCTACTAGAGGTTCTTTTAGCTTTTCGCCCGAAAAAATACCGGTTAAAATGCCTATCAATGTAATACCCACTTGAACGGTGGAGAAAAAGATATCGGGATTATTGGCCAATTTCAAGGCTACTTTTGCTTTTGCATCGCCTTTTGCCGCTTGCGATTCGAGGCGTGCTTTACGAGCAGAAACCAAGGCAATTTCGGCCATGGAGAAAATTCCATTCAATAAAATCAGTAAAAGAATAATTAAAAGTTCCGACATATTTTATTTAAAAGCGGGTGTAAGTATACCACACAATTGCTGCAAATATCTGTAAACTATTCTAAATGGGCTTTTGTACCCAAAATTTCAATGTTACTGTTTATTCAGTAAGTATTTTTTTTGTAGCTACACAGAGAGTACTTTTGCGCCAATTCATGGAGAAAAAACGTATTGCAATTATTGGTGCCGGTCCGGCCGGTTTAACTGCTGCCTATCTGCTTTCTAAAGCCGATCAGGAAGTAGTGATTTTTGAAGCCGATGCTACATATGTAGGTGGAATTTCCAGAACCGAGACTTACAAAGGCTTTCATTTTGATATTGGCGGGCACCGTTTCTTTTCAAAAAGTAAAGAGGTTGAAGATTTTTGGACCGAAATATTAGCCGATGATTTACTCGATAGGCCCCGAAGTTCACGCATCTACTATAACAATCGCTTTTTCTCATACCCATTGAATGCTACAGAAGCTTTACAAAAATTGGGAATTATTGAGTCTATCCATTGCGTTTGGAGCTATTTGGTGGCCAAAATCAATCCTATTAAAAATCCGCAAAATTTAGAAGAATGGGTGAGCAACCAATTTGGAAAAAGACTGTACAATATTTTTTTTAAAACTTATACCGAAAAAGTATGGGGTATACCCTGCACCGAAATTTCGGCCGATTGGGCAGCACAACGTATTAAAGGTTTATCCTTAAGCAGTGCCATAAAAAATGCCCTCTTCCCGCCCAAGAACAATAACGATAAAGATCAACTGATTAAAACTTTAATTGATACGTTTCGGTATCCTAAGTATGGACCGGGTATGATGTGGGAGGCTTGTGCAACAAAAGCCCAACAAATGGGTGCTAAGTTGTACATGAACGAATATGTAACCGGTATTCATTTAAAAGAAGGGCATTGGACGATTGATACCGCTTCTAAACGAGATACCGGAAAATTTGATGCTGTAATTTCCTCTGCCCCAATGGCTAATTTATTACCGGCAATTACACCGCCTTTACCCGAAGCGGCATCACTAGCTGCAAGTAAACTAAGCTACCGCGATTTTATTACGGTGATTTTGATTTTAGAAGACAACCACTCGTTCACCGATAATTGGATTTACATTCACGATCCTGCAGTAAAAGTAGGCAGGGTACAAAATTTTAAATCGTGGAGCCCCTTCATGGTGCCCGATAAAAGAATGGCCTGCTATGGATTAGAATATTTTTGTTTTGAAGGAGATGGCATGTGGACAAGCAGCAACGAAACCCTCATTGAATTGGGCAAACATGAAATTGAAAAAATTGGCATTGCCACTGCAGCTTCCATCACCGATGGATATGTTGTACGGCAGAAAAAAGCTTATCCGGTGTACGATCAAGATTACAGTACAAATGTAGATATTGCAAGAAGCGCACTAATTCAATATCCGGGTTTATATTTAGTAGGAAGAAATGGTATGCATAAATACAATAATCAAGATCATAGTATGATGACAGCTATGCTTGCCGTAAAAAACATTTTAGCCGGAGAAGAAATTTATGACTTGTGGAATGTGAATCAAGATGCCGAATATCATGAAGATGGATCAAGAGGTGCACATGAAGGCGGCCGATTAATACCTACCCCATTGCCTAAAAACTAATTTATTTTAATTCAAATTGACGATTAAATTGACTCGAGGTAAACCATCCAACCAATAATCCAACAATTGTTCCTCCCAAAATATCTAAAGGATAATGTACGCCCACATACATTTGTGCATAAACAATACTAAAAGCCCAAACAAAAACTAGCCAACTATATTTACCCCAATCATTACGCATCGTACCATATAAAAACATGGCTAATCCAAAATGATTGGTTGCATGTGAAGAGGTAAAACTGCTACTTTGTGGTAAGTGTTTTCCAATAATGATTCGAATCCAATCGGCCAATTCCGGGTCGTTGCAGGGCCTTAAACGAAAAATATTTTCTTTGATTAAATTACTACTGATGAAATTTGTAAGAATTCCGGTACATGCCGCAAAAATCACCCACCACCAACCTGTCTTTTTGTAATTCATTACCCCATATAAAACCAAGAAAAAATATAAAGGCAACCAAAAACTGGCATTCCTTAAAAATGGCAATAATCCATCTAAAAAAGGCGTATGCCACTCGCTGTTGATAAGGCGAAGCAGTTCACGATCCCAATTTAAGATAGATTGCATTTGTAGAATTTTGCCAAATTTAATTAAACTATTTTTGCAGTTGCGTTAAATAATGAGAATGATTAGGTATAAAGAGATTCCAAGATTAATCAGGTGGATCGTTGCGGTAATGTATTCGTTCCTCGCCGTAATGAGCATATTTCGTTTGCTATTTTTTTTCAGGTTCAATCCTTCGGGCAAGCCTTTTTCGGGCTCCGCGATGTTGATGGGGTTAAGGTTTGATGTAAAATTTGTTAGCATTATGGCCATTGTAATTTTGGTGCTTTGCGCTATACCATGGTTGCATCCTTTTAAAAATTACCGGTCAAAATCTTGGTGGAATATAATTATACCGCTTGCTTTTCTATTCTTAGTATTTTTTTATGCTGCAGATTATTATCATTATGATTATTTGCAGCAACGTTTAAATGCATCGGTATTGAGCTACACCGCAGATGCAGCCATCTCTTTGAACATGATGTGGCAAACCTATCCAGTAATTTGGATTGCCCTATTATTCCTTGCCATTGTAATATTGGCCACCCTCTTTTTTAAACAATTATTAACCCGCTTTCAACAACAAACACCTGTGCATTTGCGTAAAAACATAGGTTTACATATTTTAATGTTTGTACTATTAGCATTGGGTATTTTTGGAAAAATAGGACAATTTAATTTACGTTGGAGCGATGCATTTTTACTGAACGATCCTTTTAAAGCCAGTATGGCATTGAATCCTTTTCAAAGCTTTTTTAGCACTTTAAGCTATCGCAATACCAAGCCCGATATTAAAACGGTGAAATCGGTTTACCCTTATATAGCAAAATATTTAGGCGTACAACAACCTGATAGCAATACGTTGAATTATGATAGAATTTTTGAAGGCAATACATCCATTAAAAACAAGCCCAATATCGTATTGGTCATTTGCGAAAGCTTTAGCATGTACAAAAGCTCCATGTCGGGTAACCCCTATAATACTACTCCATTCTTTAATCAACTCACTAAAAAAGGTATTTTCTTCGACCGTTGTTATACCCCGTCTTTTCCAACGGCAAGAGGCGTTTGGGCTACAGTAACTTCAATTCCGGATGTGCTGGGTGATAATAATCGTACTGCAAGTCGTAATCCCGAAGTGGTAGATCAACATACCATCATCAACAATTTTATCGGCTATAAAAAAATGTATTTCCTCGGCGGAGATCCTACTTGGGCTAATATAAAAGGATTGTTGATGGGTAATATTGATAGTCTTGCATTATACTCCCAAGAAAATTTCAAAGCCAAAAAAGTAGATGTGTGGGGCATTGATGATAAGAATCTTTTTCTTGAAGCCAATCTTACAATGGCAAAAGAAAAAGAACCTTTTTTTGCTATTATTCAAACTGCAGATAACCATCGCCCCTATACCATTCCTGAAGCCGATTTAGCCTTTTTTAAAAAAGTACAATATCCAACAGATAGTGTTAGCAAATATGGTTTTGACGATAACGATCAATTAAACGCTTTTAGGTATACCGATTTTTGTTTCGAACAATTTATGCAAGCGGCAGCTAAAGAAAAATATTACGACAATACCATTTTTGTTTTCGTAGGCGACCATGGCATTCCTGGTGATGCAAGAAATATTTATCCGCAAAGTTGGACCAACCAATCCCTCACCCGTGTTCATGTGCCGTTGTTATTTTATGCGCCCAAAATATTACAACCTAAAGCAATTAGTAAAGTAAGTTCGCAGCTCGATATTTTACCTACATTGGCATCATTAGTAGGCATTGGCTATCGCAATCATTCTATGGGTAAAAACCTATTCGATTCAACACAACTTAATCAGCAGCATGCTTTTGTAATTGACCACGAAGCACGAACCATTGGTGTAGTTACTGATGCTTATTATTACTTAAAAAACATGCGTTCGGGAAAAGTAGATTTTGTTTCGGTACAAAATAATGATGCTATTCCACTAAACGCATTTACCGATAGTATTAAAAATTCTTTATCCATTTTTACAACCGCTTTCTACGAAACGTCCCGATATCTGCTGTTCAATAATAAGAAGCACAGCGGCAAATAGCACCAATTATAGGCAGAACAGCGTAGATTTGCAGCTGCTGAACATGCAAACTGTGAATATATGTTGATTAAACTACGCATTCCAAAAACCATTCAATGGATAGTAAAACTATTTTTAATTTATCTAACCATATTTACTGCTTTCAGAATTTCAACTTTAATTAGCTTTAAACCCTCTAATATTAAAGTATATGAATTGCTACCTTCTTTTTGGTTGGGTTTAAAATACGATTTGCGTTGGATTTCTATTGTACTGTTGCCCATTGCTTGTATATCTCTCTTTCCAAAATTTTCGCCATTTTATTCCAACACCTGCAAAAAAGTATGGACGGGCTATCTAGCATTTATCACCTTGTTATTATTATTTTTCTTTGGTGCAGATTTTGGCCATTTTGCTTATGTAAGCACTCGACTCAATGCTAGTGCCTTAAATTTTTATGAAGATGCTAAAATATCTTTTGAAATGATTTGGCAGAGCTATCCAATCGTATGGATTTTATTTGGACTCTTTGGCGCTTTAGCCATGATGGCATGGATGTTTAGAAAAACTCATGTAAGTGTAGAAGAACAAAACATCAATATTCACAAATTTGCCTACCGTAGAATTTGGCATTTAGCCGCCGTGATAATTATGGGTTGGTTTGTATATGGCTTTTTAATGTTAAGCCCATTACGTTGGAGCAATGCTTTTTTATTAAATGATAATTTCAAAAGCTACCTCGCCTTAAATCCTTTGCAAAACTTTTTCACCACTTTACGTTTTCGCAAGCCTGTAGTAAATGAAGGCAAAGCAAAAGCCTATTACGATCGTATTGCGACATTTTTACAAATCAATGAAACCAATACACCAAAATACAAATACGAAAGAACAATACATCCCGGTAGTAGCGCAATTGAAAGTCAGCCCAATATTGTATTAGTGATCTGCGAAAGTTTCAGCATGTACAAAAGCAGCATGAGTGGAAATCCATTAAACACTACTCCATTCTTTAACCAACTCACCGAAAAAGGGGTGTATTTTGATCGCTGTTTTACACCAACTTTTGGAACAGCCCGTGGCGTTTTTGCTACGCTTACCGGAATTCCTGATGTACAATTATCGAAGTTTAGTAGTAGAAATGAGCAGTCCCTAAATCAATATACCATCATCAACAGTTTTGAAGGTTACAAGAAATTTTATTTTTTAGGTGGAAGTAGTGAATTCAATAATTATCGCGGGATGGTATCTAACATCAACGACCTCAATATTTATGAAGAAGGCGATTTCAAATCACCTAAATTAAACGTATGGGGCATCAGTGATAAAGATCTTTTCATGGAAGCCAATCAAGTAATGAAAACGCAAACACAGCCTTTCTTTACCATCATTCAAACCTCCGGAAATCACCGCCCTTACTCCATACCGGTAACTGATACCGATTTTGTAAAAAGAACGGCCCCTGCTGAAGACTTAAAAAAATATGGTTTCGATTCGCAAGAAGAATTTCAAGCATTTTGTTATACCGATTATTGTTTCAAAAAATTTATTGAAGCTGCACAACAAGCGCCCTATTTCAACAACACCATTTTTGTTTTTGTAGGCGATCATGGGGTAGAAGGCAATGCTTTAGCCATGTATCCCAAACTATGGACAGAAGAGCGTTTGAACGACGAGCATGTGCCTTTACTTTTTTATGCACCAGCTTTATTGAAACCAGAGAAACATTTGGAAACCGTTTCGCAAATTGATGTATTGCCAACAATAGCAAGTATAATGTCGCAACCCTATCTCAACAAAACTTTAGGAAGAGATTTACTGCATAGTAAAGGCAAAGAAAATGCTGCTTTTATCATTCACCATGATGAAGGAAAAATTGGCATTGTAAATAATGATTACTATTACACCAAAAATCTTTGGATCAATAAAGAAGTGCTCTTTCCAATCAGAGAAGGATTGCCGCCACTCAATAAAGCACAAGAAGATTCGGTAAAACGCCATT
>JBMOEQ010000115.1:0-9593 GCA_049314655.1 Ferruginibacter sp.
AATTAATTATTCAACATTAAAGGCATTACCAACATCAACAAATCTTCATTTTCATCCGATTCGGTTGGACGAATAATTCCGGCTTTGGTTGGCGTGCTTAATTCGATATTTATTTCGGGTGTTTCGGCAGCGCCCAACATTTCGATTAAGAATTTTGCATTGAATGCAATTTGTAAATCTTCTCCATCGTATTGGCAAGCCATTCTTTCGTTTCCTTCAAAACTGAAATCAACATCTTGTGCGGCCAATTGCAATTCGCTTCCACTAATGCTTAATGCAACCTGGTTGGTGCTCTTGTTACTAAACACACTAACACGGCGCAATGCACTTTGGAAATCGGCTTTATTTACAGTGAGTTTATAAGGATTATCTACAGGAATAACCACTTTATAATCGGGGAAACGAGCATCAATAAGGCGACACACCAATTCGGTTCCACCGTGTTTTACAAAAAGATGATTGCTGTTGTACGATATGGTTAACTCATCGCTATTATCGGGTAATGCACTTTTTAAAAGATTCAATGGTTTTTTTGGAACGATAAACGTATCCGTTTTAGGACAACTTACATCTGTTCTTTTATATTTTACCAAACGATGTGCATCGGTAGCAACACAGGTTAATCCTTTTTTATCTAACTCGAAGAAAACACCCGTCATAGCCGGACGAAGATCGTCGTTGCTTACCGCAAACAAACTTTTGTTGATGGCAGTAACCAAGGCAGAAGAAGGCATGGTAAATGAGTTGGTATCATCGGCAACGGGTTCTTTAGGGAAGTTATCCGGATTTTCGCCCATCACTTTATACTTACCATTATCGCTAGTTAATTCGATGCCATAGTTTTTATCAATGCTGAATGTAAGTGGTTGTTCGGCGATGTTCTTCAAGGAATCCATTAAAATTTTTGCCGGGATACATACTTTTCCACTGTCTTTGGCTTCAATATCCAAATGTACTTTCATCACGGTTTCTAAATCTGTAGCAACAACGGTAAGTTTATTTTTTTCGATTTCGAATAAAAAATCTTCCAAAATAGGTAATACGGTATTAGCATTGATAACGCCACTAATTTGTTGAAGCTGTTTCAATAATGCTGAAGAGGAAACGATAAATTTCATAAAGGATCAATATTATGAATCAAAGATAAAATAATGCTGTTAATCCACTCAATATAGTTTAAATATTTTGAGCACAGTAAAATTATGGATAGGTGGAAGTTCATTTTGACAATCCGATAGCCAGAGCCCTTAATTTTGTTATTCATGAAGGAAAAGACAATTACGGTAAAGCAAGTAGAGCAAAAGTTGAAGCAATATTGTGCTTATCAGGAGCGCTGCCATGCCGAAGTGAAAGAAAAGTTATACGGTTTTGGCTTACATCGGCAAGAGGTGGAGGATATTATATGTACACTAATTGCCGACAATTATTTAAATGAAGAGCGTTTTGCCATTCAATTTGCTGGTGGAAAATTTAGGGTAAAAAAATGGGGCAAGCGAAAAATCAGTTATGAACTAAAATCTAAGCAAATCAGTGCTTATTGTATCAAAAAGGCCTTGCAAGCTATTGATGAAACCGATTATTTTAAAACGGCACAAACATTATTGGAAGCAAAGCAACGTTTGTTGGGTACATCGGGTAATGTTTTGGTCCGCAAGAAAAAATTACAAGATTATTTATACATGAAGGGTTACGAGTCGGTTTTAATTTACGATTTATTAAAGGGGATAAAATAACGGATCCCCCAGCAAAAAAATTATTTCATTGGCAAACAGCATTAAAATGAGTTATAAACAGCATTTAAAAAAAGATAAAACCTTTGCTGTATTGCTTCAATCCGGCGCCGAATATGAAATTCAAAAAAGGAAGCATGTTTACCTGCATTTGTGTTTGTCTATTATGAGCCAGCAATTATCTACCAAGGTTGCCCAGGTTTTTCAAGACAGATTTTTGGCATTATATGGAAAGAAGGTACCTACCCTTCAACAAATTGCCAACACGCCATTTGAAACATTGAGGAGCATAGGATTAAGTAATGCCAAGGCACAATATGTATTGAATGTGGTAAATTTTTTCATAGATCATAAAATTACCGATGCTCAACTGTATAAAATGAGCGATGAAGCCGTAATTAACCTGCTTACACAAATAAAAGGCGTAGGAAGATGGACGGTAGAAATGTTGCTGATGTTTGCCCTATCACATGAAGATGTATTTGCTGTTGATGATTTAGGATTAAAGCAAGCCGTAGTAAAATTGTATGTCTTAGAACATTTGGAACCGAAAGCATTAAAAATGAAGTTGATAGAAATCAGCAACCGGTGGAGCCCATACCGAACCTATGCTTGCTTGTATTTGTGGGCATGGAAAGACAATACTCCCGCTACCACTAAATAAGTTTGATGGCCGATACAATTTGCTCGAGATAGAATTGGTCGGTTGTATCGAATGAATTAAGACTGCTGCTGTCGATATCTAAAACTCCTCCAACCGTGCCATCGGATTTAAATAAGGGAACTACAATTTCTGATTTTGATAAACTGCTGCAGGCAATATGACCGGGAAATTTTTCTACATCTTCCACTATAATGGTTTTGGCTTCTTGCCATGCGGTACCGCAAACCCCTCTGCCTTTGCGAATTCTGGTACAAGCTACCGGTCCTTGAAAGGGTCCTAAAACCAATTCATCTACACGATCTACGGTATAAAATCCTACCCAAAACCATCCAAATTGTTCTTTTAATGCAGCAGCAATATTGGCTAAGTTGGCAATAACATTATTTTCGCCTTCTATAAGCGCATGAATTTGGGGAATCAATGTTGTATATTGTTCAACCTTTGTACCGGTGATGATGTGTAAGTCTTCTGCCATGCAACAAAAATACAGTACATCTTCTATTTACCTTCCATTGCCTTACAAATGAAAGCAAAAATTAACCTTTAACTAAGCTAACCATTCTTTATATGGAAACCGTTTTGAGTGAAACAGATAAAGCCCAGTTTTTAGAAGCTGGATATTTAAAAATTCCGCAGCTTATTCCGGCGCCAATGTTACAATCGTTGCGCCACTTATTTAATAATATCATTCATCAATATGCTTCCAGTAGAGATATGGTTTATCAAGAAAAAGCCGGAAAAGTTTTGGTAAGTAATATTGATAATATTTGCAATCAGGGCGTGCATGAATGTTTGGCTTTGTTGGGCGCGCCCTATATAACATCTATAGCAAAAGATATTGTTGGAGAAGATTGTTTTCCGGTTCAAGATTTTGCGGTGATAAAAATGCAGGGCGATGATTTGCCGGTTTTATGGCATCAAGATATGTTACACCCACAACGATCGATTTTTTTAACGATGGGTATTTATTTGGATGATGCACATGAAAACGACGGCGCATTAAAAGTTGTTCCTAAAAGTCATGTTTCGGGGAACGACATCTGTACATCTGCTAAAGAGCCTACCATAGATGTTGCGATGCAAGCCGGCGATGTTTTGTTGCACGATATGATGTTGGCGCACAGTTCTTCTATCATGAAAGAACATACAATACGAAGGGTTATTTATTTTGAATTTTTAAATCCTACGGCAGTGCGTGCCGATCAATTATATCCCGAAGAGGTGATTTTACAACGCACTCAATTATTTGAATGGGCACAACAATTTTATGTATTGAAATACGGTACAATGGCCCAAGAAAATATTGCTGCTCAAGATGAAATAATCAATGCAGTACAACAACTTTATCTTCATCCGGTGAAAGGCAAACCTTCGGCCTATTGTTTTGAATTTTAATTTAAACCGATTTTAAACGGTTATAAATTTTAGGAATTTCTATAGCAACATGTACTACGGCGAAAACAATGGCGGCGATGATAAAATAAGTGGCGATATGGCTTTTATTAAAGATCCAGCAAGCAATAAAACAAGCAAAGCAGCTAAAGTAAAGGATGCGTAAAACCAGCTTTAACGTATACATGTGATGGGTTTGTTGGATTAAATGATGTTTAAAATTAAAAAATTCAATGCAGTTTTACAACAAAAAATCCCGATTAACTTTTGGAATTAGGTTAATCGGGATAATACTATAAAACTTAAACTGTATTAGAAAATTTCTTTAAAAAAGGCCAACATATCTTTCCAAGATTTTTGATCGGCTGCTTTATTATAAGCAATGGGAATGTTGTATTTTAATCCCACTGCAGTAGAACCTTCGTTGGTAAATGCGTGTGTAGCATCGGGATAAGCGATGAATGCGTAATTGGCTTTTACCGAATCGAGATTATTGCGGAAGCCACTCAATTCTTCTGCGCTAATGAATTTATCTGCAGCACCATGACAAACCAATATTTTTGCTTTGGTACCATTTGTTGTTGCAGGAACGCCCGCCAAACCACCATGAAAACTTACCACACCCTTAAAATTCATACCCATTTTAGCAGCATTTAAAACCATTGAACCGCCAAAGCAACACCCAATAGCAGCAGCGTTATTGGCATCGGCAGTAGGATAATCTTTTAGTTTTTCTACAGCCGCATCTATTCTGCTTTTTGCCAACTGTGGATCTTTATAAAAGGGTGTAGCTAAAGCACCGGCATCTTTGGGATTATCTGCAGTTTTTCCTGTGCCATACATATCTACAGCAAAAGCAAAATAGCCTAATGCAGCTAATTTACGGGCACGCATACGTACATATTCATTGCTGCCCCACCATTCGTGCACAATAATTACGGTTTTTAGTTTTTGGGTTGAAACCGGATAGGCAACAAAGCCTTTAAGTGTGGTGCCATCGGCCGAAGTGTAAGTGATTTCTTCTTGCTTCAATTTTTTATATTTTTTTTGTGCAAAGGGTTGGGTAGAAAAAAGGGCAATACATACAAATAAGAGAACACTGAATTTTTTCATGCTTTTGTTTTTTATAAGGTTTTGTTGTTTTGTGCTAATAATAGATCGCTGTAAGATAGGGCAATATAATCTTTCGATTGAATTCCTAAAAAATCGGCAAAGTAATTACACTGATCTTGTAGTTTTTGTTTACCGATAGTACCATTTTTATCAATGGCTTCTACTTCAACAAAAGTACCCAACTCATTTACTGTATCGAAGTGAAATTTTACATTATCGATAAAATAAATTTTACGTTTTTTATCAACGATAGTTTTAACGCCCAAGGCTTCGGTTAAAATTGCATTGAGTTGAGGGTTGGGCTCGTGTTGATACAATAAAACATGCGATGATTTGCTTCCGGCAATATTGTTTCTGTTATAATGAATTAAACTGTTTTCTATATTTCCCGATCGAAGTTTTAGTCGTCCGTTGGGTACATGATAATAGGTATCTATTTGATGATCTTCTCCAATGAATAAAGGATGTAGTGTTAGCAATAAGGCTTCTTGTTCTTCAATGCAATTTGATTGAGCTTTAAATTCTATGTTTAAAATAGACATGTTGATGTGGGGTAAAATGAATGATTGTTTACACATTCAAGTTAAATAAAAGCTAGGGCATTAAGCGCAAAGGAGGAATTGAGCTAATAAAAAAACCGCAGTTTAAATTACTGCGGTTCTTGTATAAAAGTTGGAATAAATTATTTCACCAATTTCAATTCATCGATGAGATTTTTAGCGCCACCTAATTTGTCGATGCACCATAAAACATAACGTACATCCACACAAATGGTACGGTTTAAATCTTTATCAAAAGCAATTTTATGACTTAATGCTTCGTAGTTACCATCAAAGGCTAAACCAATAAGGTTACCGTTTCCATCAATAACTGGGCTACCCGAATTACCACCGGTAATATCATTGGTAGTGATGAAGGTTACCACTAAATCTTTACGCACTTTATCGGCATATTGTCCAAAATCTTTGTTTCTTAATAATTCAACTTGTTTTGTAGGCAAATCAAATTCGTAATCGCCGGCAACATATTTTTCGAGAATACCTTTGCTGGTACAAACAAAATCGTAAGCAACGGCATCGCGAGGTTTGTAGCTTTTTACATTACCATAACTAACACGCATGCTAAAGTTTGCATCTGGATACATTTTAGCAGCAGCAGCCGGATTCATTTCCATGATGCCTTTTAAATAACTGCGACCGAGTTCGTTGTTCTTACTTGCAAATGCAGTATACAATGGCGCATATTTGGTATTGTAATTTTTTACAAACGCAGCTGCATAAGCAAATGCAGGATCGGCTTGAAGAACGGTAGCATCCGGATTGGCAACGAATGCTTTCCATTTTTCATCGTTCATGATCATGGTTTTATCGTACACATCTTTAGCCCATTTTTTGAAAGTGGCTTCATCGTTCAAATCGCCATAAGCAGCTTTAATACCTTCGTAAAATCCTATTGGGTGTTGACTTTTATCTACATCTTGATAAAATTTCATTGCAGTAATAGCAAGAATTTTTTCATCACTCGCACGGTCTAAAGCGTCTAAAAATCCTTTACGTGCAGCATCGGCAGCGGATGAAGATTTTTTAATATCAGCAGATGAAACACCTGCTTTGGTAAGATTAGTTTCTAAGCCAATTAAGTTAGAAGCAACAGCAGCCAATGTAGAGCCAAGGATGCCTTCTTGTAAGTAGGTACGTTGTTTAGCGTAAGGCGTCCAAGTTTCGTAATTTTTTTCGTATTGGGTGAAGATGCTGCTGTATTCGGCTTTACCGGCAGCCCAACTTGCAAATTTGCCTTCGTATTCTTGCTTTTGTTTGTAGGTGCCAAACTTGATTAGTTGTTTAGTTTCGCCATCAAAAAATTTCCAATAGTTGGCGATACCTGCATAACTGCTGGCAAGTTTTAATTTAACCGCAGGGTCTTTAATCATTTGCTCGTGCATGAGTTTTAAACGGATGTCGCGCAAAGCCACTAAAGAAGGATTTTCGATTTCATTTTTTAATTTAATACCGTTGCTTACTTCGTAACGGTTGGTACCACCGGGGTAACCATAAATCATAGCATAATCGCCATCTTTAATGCCTTTTATACTAACTGGTAAAAAATGTTTAGGTTTTAATGGTGCGTTATCGGTGCTGTAATCTGCGGGTTTACCGTCTTTTGCAGCATATACACGAAACACAGAGAAATCGCCTGTATGACGAGGCCACTCCCAGTTATCAGTATCGCCACCAAATTTACCAACACTTTCTGGAGGGGTACCTACCAAACGAATATCGCGGTACACTTTGTACACATACATAATGTATTGGTTGCCCTTAAACATACTGTAGATACGGCCACTTAAACCATTTTCTTTATCGGCAACCTTATCGGTTATTGATTTATAAACTTCCGACATTTTTTTGGTACGCTCAGCCCAATCTAATCCCTTAACAGCATCTTCTACTTCTTTCGTAACATCTACGATTTTGTCTAAGAATTGAACAGTAAGGTTGGTTTTAATTTCTTGGTCTTTACTCAAAGCATAAAAACCATTTTGTAGATAATTGTGTTCTACCGAGCTTGCAGCTGCAATAGCGCCATATCCACAATGGTGATTGGTGAATATTAAACCTTGATTACTCACAATTTCACCAGTACATCCACCGCCAAAAATAATGATGGCATCCTTTAAGGAAGATTTATTGATGGAATACAATTGATCTTTGGTGAGTTTTAAACCTTTTTTCACCATGTCGTTATACACCTGCTGCCCTAACAGCATTGGTAACCACATGCCTTCATCGGCACTGGCTTTTAGAAGGGTTACTGATAGTAAAAGGGAGACAAAAAATTTCTTCATATAGCTTTGCATTTTAGACAACAAACCTACGTTAAAAAGGCGATTTATGGAGCGGAAATTTGATTAAAGGCAAGTGTGATTTTTTACGTGAAAAAAGGGGAATAAAATACATCAATTTAACCCCAAGGTAGATTTTGCCTATTCCTTTATAATTCAATCCTAAGGGAAGAAAATCGATAACCGTATTATGTTGATTTTTAAATATAGGGTCATTATGCGGATTCATCTATCCAATCAAACGTATACGCATCATTGTAGTTAATTTCAAAGCCATTGAGTAAGGTTAGGAATTCTTTTTTGAAGGTTGATTTTTGGTGATGTGGTTTTTGATTATTGATGTATGTAATTACCTTGGTGAGATGTGAATGGCTATAAGAAAATGCGCCAAACCCTTCTTGCCATTGAAAATAATGGGAAGTAAAATGCTTTTCATTAACAAAAAGGTTAGAAGATTTTTTGATTTCTCTCACCAATTCAGATAAGCAACAAGTGGGTTTCATTCCAATGAGGATATGAATGTGATTACTAACACCGTTAATGGCAATTAATTTTTGTCCCTTGTTTTGTATGGTGCCGGTTATATACTTGAATAATTCGTTTTCCCAAGAAGGATGGATAAGCGCTTTTCGATGTTTTACGGCGAATACAATTTGGATATAAATTTGGGAGTAGGTGTTGGGCATGGATATAAAAAATTTCTGCTATTCATGATGTTATAAGGGTACGACACCCTACGGGGTCGTCAGTAAGTATTCGTTCAATAACAGAGGTTAGAAATATATAACCGCGATGCGGTATTATGTTGGATTGTAAATGATAATTTTTGATTTTATAATCCTTTAATGCACATTTCCATTTCTAAGATTATGTTGTAAATAATAGATTCGATGCGGTATTGTGTTGGATTATAAATGATAAATTTTGTTGCAGGTATTTTTGTTTTAATTGAAATCATTTTGATGTTCATGTTATTTTTATTCAATGTTTTTAAAATTTAATTTGTAACATCCATTATCCCATCGGGATAATATCCTTCTAGCACGGGCATTGTAATCCATAACGTTCGACCCCATTCGGGGTCGCATATTGCAAAATTGAATAAAAGGAACAGAAATTTTAAATCAATGTAGAGTTAAAAACAACAACAAATAATAAGAAAAAAACGAATGAAGGTTGTGTTTAAAATGTAACCAATCAAAAAATGTGAGGCATTTAGTTAAAATTCTGGCACGAAAAATTTTCGTTCAAGATTGTCGCCGATTTTGTTGAAAAAGTCTTTCTAACAATTGGGCATTGATATAAAATATTTTTTTGGCAATCTCGATGTTTTATTGGTGCGACCCCATACGGGGTCGAATGTATATGCTGGTTCAATAATTGTATTTAGAAATATTTGACCGCGATGCGGTATTGACCTTTTTTATAATAATTTTTTAAGATATGTAAATTAGATTTAGTGATTTTGATTGTAATCATTTTTTATCTAGCGATTGACAATTGATTTTTTGCACAAACATTATCCCATTGGAATATAAATCCATCATGTTCGACCCCATTCGGGGTCGCATATTGTTGTGTTGAAAATTAAATAAAGCCTCAGCAAAAAAATCACCCCAATGCACCACAATTTGCACCGAAACCTAGAACTAAAAATAGCTATCTGTAATTTTTTATCCATTCGCCATATTGTTCAATATATCCCCTGAACATTTCGGCGCGAGTGCCTAAATGGAAAATTTGATTTTGCTTGAGTACTAATTTATCGGGAGCTTTTCCATTACAAAACCTGCCTGCAGAATGCAATGCAGTATTCAGTTGTTCAAAATATAGTTGTGCCATTTCGGGTGTA
>JBMOEQ010000116.1:0-9572 GCA_049314655.1 Ferruginibacter sp.
GGCACCCATTCTTTTCGCTTGATTTTCGAAATGCACCATCATTTCGGGGCCTTGAATTCCATCGGGATAGCCGGGATAATTTTCTACTTCTGTTGTAATGGTTAATTGTCCGCCCGGTTGAATACCTTGATATAAAACCGGATTTAAACCTGCTCTACTAGCATAAATAGCTGCAGTATAACCTGCCGGTCCGGATCCAATTATTAAGCAATGAACTTTTTCTGTTGTTGTATTTTCCATTTTATTGTGTTCTATTTTAAGGGGTATTTTAATTGTCTTTTTTAGCAGCCGATTTTGGGGTAGATTTTTTTACCGGCTTGGTAGTTGCAGGTTCCGCCGGAGCTTCTTTAATCGGTGCTGGTTCAAGTGCTGGAGCAACATTTGTATCGGCATCCGGTACGGTTAATTCTTGTTTGTAATCGATATAATTTTCATTCATTAATCCCAAGCCCTTTCCTTCTTTATCAAACACTTCTATATTCAGTAATACATTGGCCACTTTCCAATTGTTATTCACCAATAATGAGCTGTAAGCAATTCTATAAATGCTATCACCGATGGCAAATTTAATTTTGCTATCGCATACCCAAAATCCCGCGGGCATAGTAGCTTCTGTTTTGATATTGCTTTTATCTTCAATAAAAACGGCTTGCTTCCATTGCATTCCAATTCTTTCTCCCCTATTGATTATGCTGTCAATATTCGATCTAAATTCGGCTTGAGCATTGGCAATAAAATCGGCCTTGATGCTATCCTTATCAGGAAAACCTTCTTCAACTTTATTCTTTTTTCTATAGGCAATAGTACTGTCGAATAAAGGTTCCAATTCGCTCCATTGAATAAATAATTTATCTAACCCAGAAACATACCGATCCCGAATGTTTTCAAATAAATCGCGAGATAATTTTTCGGGATTGGGAATACACTGTTGTGCTTTGAGATTATAGCCGAATAGAATAATAAATGCGAGAAGTATCTTTTTCATAAAAGCAATTTAATAATAAAACAGAATTAGCGCGGAATAATTAAAGTACGATATTCTGAAGCATAGCCATAAAAGGCACCCAAAGCACCATTGCTGATGTTTCCAATTACTTTATTGGGTTGTGCAAAAGGATTACCAATGCTTTGGTAGGCAAATTCCCAAGTACTCCAAAAGGTATAAGTAGCTTTATTAATATTTGAAATTTTAAGGGTTAAGGTATCTCCCCTTCTAAAAAAATTGCTATCTCTTGGAATAGGGTTATTTCTATCAATTCCCGGATCAATTTGTAATGAATAGGTAGTGTTTTCAATAACCTGGTCATCAAAAACAGAATTTTCTCCGGGCAAAAATGGTTCCCTATTTTTTTTGGTGAAATAGCGTACATAATTGCCTAAGCCTGGAGGGTCGGTAAATTTACCCATCAATAAAACTTCGGTAGTATCGGTTGCAAAAGGCGCAGGTTTCCACCAAACAGAATCAATTTTTTTAGACAAAGTAGGAATCGTTGTAGTGGCGGTATATTCTTGCTGATCTACAATAATCTTTAATTGATAATTGGTATTTAAAGCCCCATTAAATGCTGTTGATAAGTTTGCAGAATCGATACTATAATAATAAAGATTTAATCCTGCACCAATAGGTATGGCGTATTCTTTCAACTTATGGTTAAGGGTTCCGTTCGATAAAAATACATCAGCATTTCTTACAAAAGAACCTAGCAATTGAGCGGGGTTAACGGTACTAAAAAAATCCAAACTTTTGGTTAAGATAACAACAGGTGCCTGGTTATTTTCAATAGTAGCATCTACGACTAAAACATCGGGTGCGTTTTTTAATTTAAAATTGATATTTTTTTCACAAGATGTAATACCCAGGAAAAGAAGGAAGGCCAAAAACCATTTCATAAGTAAAATTAAGTCAATTAACTGATTTGTGTACGAGCCATATACGTTAAACAATATATAAAGCAATGCCATTAAACAAACATTAGTACACTTCGCTTCAACAAAGTTTGATGAGGATTTGTTGAAAGCTCATCTAAATCAGATGGAGTAAAGCAAAAAAAATCCCCGAAATGGGGATTTTATATTTATTTCTGGTAGATATTAACCTAAATAAGCTTTTAAAGCACCACTATAGCGTGCTTTTTGTAAGCGTTTAATGGCTCTTTCTTTAATTTGACGAATACGTTCTTTAGTTAAATCGTATTTCTGACCAATTTGCTCAATTGTTACGCCATTTTCGCCATCTAAACCAAAATATGCGTTTACAATTTCGGCTTCACGTGGACTCAATGATTTTAATACTCTACGAATTTCATTGCGTAAAGAATCGTGCATAACATCTTCATCGGTATCGTCGCCGCCTTGTAATAAATCGCCCATTGCTACATCTTCTGCTTCGTGCACCGGAGCATCCAAAGAAGTATGGCGGGTATTACTTTGGAAAATATTGTTGATTTCGGTTTCACTCATTTCCAACAATTCGGCTAATTCTTCGGTTGAAGGCTCGCGTTCATGTTCTTGTTCAAAAGCCATATAAGCTTTATTGGCTTTATTATAAGTACCAATTTTGTTTTGTGGCAAACGTACTAAACGACCTTGCTCAGCTAAAGCCTGAAGGATAGATTGACGAATCCACCAAACAGCGTAAGAAATAAATTTAAATCCTTTGGTTTCATCGAAACGCTGAGCTGCTTTAATTAAACCTAAGTTGCCTTCATTAATTAAATCACTCAAAGAAAGTCCTTGGTGTTGGTATTGTTTTGCTACAGAAACCACAAAACGTAGGTTTGCTTGAACTAATTTGTCCAATGCCCTTTGATCATTCATTTTGATCTTTTGGGCCAAAATAGTCTCCTCTTCAGGAGTAATCATTGAAATCTTAGAAATTTCTTGCAGATATTTTTCTACCGCTTGTGAATCACGATTGGTAATCTGCGTTGCGATCTTTAGTTGCCTCATGGTTTTTGCTTAAATTCAAATATAGTACGGTAGAATGACACAAAATGTTTGAAAAACGTTGCAAATTGAATGTTAATCTATCTATCAGCCTACCGGATTTACAAAGGTACCATTCGTTTTTTGCATTTCATAGTTAAGGTGAAAAAAAAGCCGTTTTAGTGGATAAATGTTCAACAAGAATATATTTTATTGCGAATTGTTTAAAAAAATCCAATAAATAGACCCATGTGAATGAATTTCAAGGATTTTAAAAGGGAATAAATTAACATTTTTAAAAATTAAGCACGTAAAAATCTATCAGGTTATTATAACTTGCCGTTTTAAATTTTGCTATCGTGAAAAAGTTGCTGCTATTTGGAGCCGGAAAATCGGCTACAGTTTTAATTGATTTTTTAATTCAACAGGCGGAAAAAAACCAATGGCAAATCCTCATTGCCGATACCGCTAAGGAACAAATATTACTCAAAACCGGAAGTCATCCTTCTACTGAAGCCATTGAAATAGATATTACCAATGCTGCAAAAAGACGTTTATTAGTACAACAAGCAGATATTGTAATCTCATTAATGCCTCCTTCCTTGCATTATTTAATTGCAGAAGATTGTATTTTATATGGCAAAAATTTACTTACAGCCTCTTATTTAGATGAAAAGATAAAAAATAGACAAGCGGAAATTGAAGCAAAAAATCTACTTTTTATATGTGAAATGGGGTTAGATCCGGGGATTGATCATATGAGTGCCATGAAACTCATACATGAAATTCAGGAAAAAGGCGGTAAAATAACCAGTTTTAAAAGTCATTGTGGCGGATTGGTTGCACCTGAAAGCGATGATAATCCATGGCATTATAAAATCAGTTGGAACCCAAGAAATGTTGTGCTTGCAGGAAAAGCTGGTGCATTATATCTTGAAAATGACATGGTGGTAGAGGTTCCTTATGAGCAATTGTTTAAAGAAGCCAAAATTATCAATGTTGAAGGATTAGGAGCGTTAGCAGCATATCCCAATCGTGATTCTTTAAGTTATATACCCATTTATGGCTTAGAATCGGCCAACACTTTTGAGCGAACAACTTTTAGATACCCAATATTTTGTAAGGCATGGGATGCCATTGTGCAATCGGGTTTAACCAATGAAGATCAGATAGAAAATAATGGCAAATTGAGTTTTAAGGAATGGTCGCTCCCACTACTCCCATTTGTAACCGACGAAAATGCGCCTTTATTGAATTATTTGGGATGTTTTAAAAATGATTGGATTCCAACAAGTTTAAAATCTTCGGCAGAAATCCTTCAACATCTTTTAGAAAATTCTTTGGTAATGGAAGCGCAGGATAAGGATATGATAGTCATGCTCCATGAAATTGAATACACGTTAAATGATCAACCATATTATACCAACAGCACATTAATTGTAAAAGGCAACGACCATTTACGCACAGCAATGGCTAAAACCGTTGGGTTACCTCTAGGTATAGCGGCACAATGTATCTTAAATGGAACCATTCAAATGAAAGGCGTTCAAATACCAACAGTTGCTGAAATATATGAACCGGTATTAAAAGCGTTGGTACAATATGATGTAGTGTTTAGTGAAAAAACTCGCCCCATTTAAATGGCTTAAGCCAAATGGCGAATCAGCTTTTTGAGTTCATTCACCCCTTCTGTAGCGGGCATTTCAATGCAAGTAAAATTAGGTCGGGCTTGTATTTCAGGTATTTTTTTATCGAGTATATACACCGGTAAATATGGTGGTGCATATGCCAAAAGCGATGCTGCAGGATATACTTGCAAGGATGTACCAACCACTACAAATACATCACAATCGTATAAAATTCTTACGGCAAGTTCCATCATTGGAACAGGCTCTTCGAACCACACAATATGTGGCCGAAGTTGATGACCGAATTTATCTGTATCGCCTAAATTAATATCTCCTGTTATTGGATAAATAGTTGACTCATCCTCAACGCTGCGCATTTTAAAGATTTCTCCATGCAAATGAATGACTCTTGTTGAACCTGCTCGTTCGTGCAAATCGTCGATATTTTGAGTTATAATAGTTACTTGAAAATCATTTTCTAATTCGGCTAAACCAATATGTGCTGCATTAGGAGCGGCAGCAGCAACATCTTTACGACGTTGGTTATAGAAATCTAATACCAATGCCGGATCTTTTTTAAATGCACTTGGCGTAGCTACATCTTGTACATTATAGCCCATCCATAAGCCATCACTGTCTCTAAATGTTTTCAATCCGCTTTCAGCAGAAATTCCTGCGCCGGACAATACTACTAAATGCTTCTTTTCGGCCATATTGCATTGTTTTTATAGAATTAAACTTCCCCTGCCTTTTGTAAAATTAAATCCCATTCGCCGGGTTTTACTGTTTGAACTGATAACCGGCCTAGTCGCACCAAATCCATATTGGCCAATCGTTCATCTTGCTTAATGACTTGAAGTGAAACAGGCTTTTTTAGCTTTTTCACCGGCTTTAAATCTACCACCAACCATGCCGGATCATCTGTTGTAGGATCTTGATAACTTTCTTTGACCACTTTTGCAATACCTACAATTTCTACACCTTCATTGCTGTGATAAAAAAATGCCAAATCGCCTTTTTTCATTGCTCGAAGATTGTTTCTTGCACCGTAATTTCTTACCCCATCCCAAAAGGTTTGCTTGTCTTTAACAAACTGGTCCCAACTGTATTTAAAGGGTTCCGATTTAACTAACCAATAATTCATAATTAATTTTTACTAGTGTAAAATAAATACAAAATTTTTACGTTTCCCCCTCTAATTCAATAATTCATAAAAGCCAAGTATATCCGCGTGCAACCAAATTTGAATAATTCTCCTCTTCCAAATATCAATAACTCAATCTATAATCCTTCAGCTAACAGAAAGTTGGTTAGTCATGTGAATTTTCTTGCAATTGGATTCATTGCATTATTGGTGGTTTTTTATTTTTCAGCAAATCATTTGAGTACACAACTAATGACTGAATGGATATTTTCGGGAGGCATTTCTAGTTTACTAGGCGGATTAAAATTAATGTTGCCAGCAGAGATCAATTTTCTGTTGTTTAGCTTAGCCATTTATATTGTACATCAAGATGCCTCAAAAATTTTCGGTTCTTTTATAATGGGAACACTTGTGTACTTTGCAGCTAGTTATTTAACGTTTTTACACATTTTAGATTTCCATAGCTTTATCATTGCCTATATTGTTTTGATTGGAATTGTGATTGTATTATTAGATAACCTCTTTACGCAAAAATTTAAAGGCTATAGATTGGGCAGTATCAGCGGATTTAATATTGTTTATGGAATTTTGATGACCAAATTACTAATGGAAAATAATTCCAACATATCCATGACAACCGGTAGTTTTTTGAATATACAAATGGGTATTATAATTGGACAATTGTTATTAACGGGTTTGTTTTATGTAATTATAAAAAAATTAGGCAGCAGTTTAGTGCATTACAGAGAAAAAGTAGTGATGCCGGTATCCCTATTATTATTACTTGCAGTTGGTGTGCAAGTATACCGCTTATTAATCTTGTAATTTCCTTTCCCTTTTTTATTCCCATCCCGATGCAAGTACATCGGCAATATGCATCGTTTTAATGGGTAACGACTTTCCTTTTATATATCCATCTAAATGCATTAAACAACTTAAATCGGTTGAGATGATATAATCGGCACCGGTTTCTAAAGCATGGTGTACTTTTTGATCGGCCATACCAATTGAAATGGCATCAAACTTAACGGCAAAAGTTCCTCCAAAACCACAGCATGTTTCAACGTCTTTCATTTCAACCAATTCTAATCCTTTAACTGCACTTAACAATTGACGCGGACCGGTTTTGATTTTACATTCTCTCAATGCTGCACAACTATCATGATAAGTAGCTTTTGCATTCAATTCGGCGCCAAATTTTTCTATCTTCAACACATCGGTTAAAAATTCGGTGAATTCGAAAATGCGTGCACACAAATCTTTTACATGATTATGTTGAGATGAATTTTCGAATAGTTTGCTGTAATAATTTCTTACAAAACCAACACAACTTGCACTGGGAGCAACAATATAATCGGCGCCTTCAAAATCTTTGATGAATTTGCTGCATACGGCCCTTGATTCGTCCCAAAAACCTGCATTAAAAGCTGGTTGTCCGCAACAAGTTTGATTGGGATTGTACACAACTTCGCAACAAGCTTTTTCCAACACTTTAACCATGTTGAAACCGGTTTGCGGATACAATTGATCTACAAAACAAGGAATAAATAGTTGAACACGCATGATGCTGAATAGTTTATTTTATGCCAATCAAATTACTTCAATAACTACATTTTTATTTTGAAGCTACCTTTCATTTATGTGGAAATTGTTGCGACAATGCCATCATTTTGAGTGCAGTGATAGCTGCTTCTTCCCCTTTATGACCATGAACCCCACCGGTTCGTTGATCAATTTGATCTTGATTAAAAACAGTGAGCACACCAAAAATCACAGGCACGGGTAATTGCAAATTGAGTTGTACAACACCATCCGTGACGGCTTTGCATACATAATCAAAATGCGGCGTATCGCCTTTTATTACACATCCAATTGCAATAAAAGCTGATGGTTGATGTAGTGTTGAATGGTGCTCAAGCCAATACTGTTGGATTGCAAATGGAATTTCAAATGCACCGGGTACAATAATGGTATGATGTTTTACTTGATGCGCATCTAACACATTAATACAACCTGCTTCTAGTTTACCAACAGAATTTTCGTTCCATTCGGTTTTGACAATTACTAGACAGGCATCCTTGTTTATTTGGATGCCTGTTGTATTATAAAGTTGTGCTGATTGATCTGACATGGTAATAAATTCAAAATCTTGATCAAAGCTTGCTATTATTGGGTAACGCCCAATCTTGCAAGGTATTTGTCCATATCATTGGCATGACTGCTTTTTGGATAATTATCTTTTAATTTTTGATAAAATTCAATAGCGTCTTTTGTTTTACCAATATATTCTGCAAAACCTCCTGCTTTATATAAAGCCTCTGAAGTTTGGTATTCGTCTTTTGTATTATGACTTGCAGCTTTGCTATAATAGTTCAATGCATCGTCATTTTTCTTCAACTCAGCATAAGCATCGCCTAACATAATGTAAGCCGATGTTTGCACTTGAGTAGCATCTGTTGAAAATTCTTTTAATTGTTTTACCGCTTTGTCGTATTCTTTATTGCGTAAGTAACAAGCACCGGCAATAAAATGACAACGATTTGCAGCAGCAGTTCCACTGAATTTATCGGCAATTTTTAAAACACCTGTAATGCCATTGCCCCCGTTTAAAACAAGATTAATTGAATCTGCTGTAAAGCCGGTTTGTGTCATTTTATCAAAAATTTGCTCAACCGGAAAAATAGCTTCCGCAGATTTTTCTTCCTTAGGTAATAGCACAAAATTTTTGTACGCTAACCAACCGCCACCTAATAAGATAACAGCAGCACTTACATAAATAATAGGCTTACTAAACTTTGCCCAAAATCCTTTTGCTTTTTCAAATACTTCGTTTGTTTCCACTGCTGATGCAGTTACATTTTTGTCTGACATTTTATGCTTTATTTTTCCTGAATTGTAATTGGTTAATGATAAAAAATTAGTCTACGATGAATGGATAATCTTCTTGTACATATACATCTTTCAAAAGCTCATCATCAGAAGGCCATGGACTTTCTTCTGCAAATTGAACACATTCTTCTACCTGAGCTTTTACGCGATCGTTAATGAATTCAATATCTGCCTCACTTACGCTATAATCGTTGGTTAATACTTTCAACACATGTTCAATTGGATCCTTTTCTTTATACTCTTCTACTTCTTCTTTAGTACGATATTTTTGAGGATCACTCATGCTATGTCCTTTGTAACGATAGGTTTTAATTTCCAATAAAGTTGGACCTGATTTTTCACGAGCACGATTTACAGCACGTAAAACACCATTGTGTACATCTTCCGGACTCATGCCATCAATACTATCACTTGGCATATCATAAGCATCGCCAATTTTATAAATATCCAATACATTACTGGTTCGGGAAACAGATGTACCCATTGCATAGAAATTATTTTCGCAAATGAATACTACCGGAATTTTCCAGAGCATGGCCATGTTAAATGTTTCGTGCAACATTCCCTGGCGTGCAGCACCATCACCAAAGAAACAAAGCGCCACATTATTGGTGCCTTTATATTTTTCTGCAAATGCCAAACCGGCACCTGTTCCAATTTGAGCACCTACAATACCATGTCCGCCAAAGAAATTTTCTTTTAAGCCAAAGAAGTGCATACTACCACCCTTTCCTTTACTGCAACCTGTTGCTTTACCATACAATTCGGCCATTGCAGCTTTAGGTGTAATACCTTTTGCGATGCCTAAAGCATGACAACGATACGCAGTAATAAATTTATCATCAGGATTTGTAGCCGTCATACAACCTGCTGCTACAGCTTCTTGTCCGATATACAAATGACAAAAACCACGGATTTTTTGCATCCCGTATAATTGTCCTGTTTTTTCTTCAAAACGTCGAATGAGTAACATGTCTTTGTACCAT
>JBMOEQ010000117.1:0-9548 GCA_049314655.1 Ferruginibacter sp.
AATTTCTGTTTTACCTTCTTTTGAATAGGTTAATATATGGGTTTGAAAACAATCAATCCATCCAGGAGGAGTTAATCCTTTTATTTTTGCAACTTCATACACTTTCATCGATTTGGTGCTTTTATAAAAAGTACCCGAAATAGAGCAAATCACATAGTATTTTCTATTCTCAAAATAAGTGTAAGAATAGCCGGTAATATCAGATCCATTAATATCTAATTCAAGCACATATTCGGTATTATCGCCTCCGGTTAAAACAATATCGCCATTGCTATTAAAAAATCCACGCCATTGACCCGAAATTTTTTGAGCCATCATCGCTTGAACGAAAAATGTAAAACTTAAAAGAAGTATAATTTTTTTCATGTTCACGTTGTCTATTTTCAATTTTTTAATCGTAATAAATAAAGTATACAAACGGCTGAATGCTAAATGTAGAAAAACAGATAATAACAAAGATATTTCAGATTAGTTTTTCCTTAGCCAATAGTTCGTTAAATTTGCAACCAAATTGGATTTGAACAAAAGCACATGATGATAAATATTACACTACCCGATGGCGCTGTAAAGCAATTTGAAGCAGGCGTTTCAGCAATGGACATAGCAAAATCAATCAGCGAAGGACTAGCCCGAAAGGTATTAGCCGCAAAAATTAATGGCGAAGTTTGGGATGCTTCCAGAGCCATTCAACAAGATGCTAGTTTGCAATTATTAACCTGGAATGACCTTGATGGGAAGTCTACCTTCTGGCATTCTTCCGCACATTTAATGGCAGAAGCTATTGAATCGATATATGCTGGGGTTAAGTTTTGGGTAGGCCCACCTTTAGAAACCGGTTTTTATTATGATATTGATATGGGCGATAATCAAATTGGTGAAGATGATTTGAAAAAGCTGGAAACCAAAATGTCGGAACTGGCAAAGCAAAACAATGTTTATCTCCGTAAAGAAATTTCTAAAGCCGATGCGGTTGAATATTTTGCTACCAAGGGCGATGAGTATAAATTAGACTTGTTGAGTAATCTTCAAGATGGAAATATTTCGCTTTATACGCAAGGCAATTTTACTGATCTCTGTCGCGGACCACATATACCGGCAACTGGTTTCATTAAAGGCATCAAATTAACCAGCATTGCAGGTGCTTATTGGAAAGGCGATGAAAAAAATAAAATGCTTACCCGTATTTATGGGGTAACATTTCCTTCACAGAAAGAATTAGATGAATATTTGGTGTTGTTGGAAGAGGCTAAAAAACGCGACCATCGTAAATTGGGTAAAGAGTTAGAATTGTTTGCTTTTTCTGAAAAAGTGGGTATGGGTTTGCCATTATGGTTGCCCAAAGGAGCTATGTTAAGAGAGCGTTTACAGCAGTTTTTACAAAAAGCCCAAACCGAATCGGGGTATCTTCCTGTAATTACACCGCATATTGGGCATAAAAACTTATATGTTACTTCCGGCCACTACGAAAAATATGGTAAGGATAGTTTTCAACCCATCAAAACACCGCAAGAAGGGGAAGAGTTTTTCTTAAAACCAATGAACTGTCCGCACCACTGCGAAATTTATAAAACATCTCCCCGTAGTTATAAAGATTTGCCGTTAAGATTGGCCGAATTTGGTACAGTTTACCGTTACGAACAACATGGCGAATTGCATGGTTTAACTAGGGTAAGGGGCTTTACCCAGGATGATGCGCATTTATTTTGTATGCCATCTCAAGTAAAAGATGAGTTTAAAAAAGTAATTGATTTAGTACTGTATGTGTTTAGCTCACTCAGTTTTAATGAATTTACTGCCCAAATTTCATTGCGTGATCAAAATGACCGAGCAAAATACATTGGTTCTGATGAGAATTGGGAATTGGCCGAGCAAGCTATCATTGAAGCTGCAGCAGAAAAGGGTTTGAATACGGTTATTGAATATGGAGAAGCTGCGTTTTATGGACCTAAACTCGATTTTATGGTACGTGATGCCATTGGTCGTAAATGGCAATTGGGTACTATTCAAGTAGATTATAATTTACCCGAAAGATTTGATTTAACGTATATTGGAGAAGATAACGCCAAGCATCGTCCGGTAATGTTACACCGTGCTCCATTTGGAAGTATGGAACGTTTTATTGCCGTTTTAATTGAGCATTGTGCCGGTAAATTTCCACTTTGGTTATGCCCAACACAGGTGAAAATTCTTCCCATCAGTGATAAGTTTATGGATTATGCAATTTCTGTTCAACAACAGTTAAAAAAAGCAGACATTCGTGCAGAGGTTGATGACAGAAATGAAAAGATTGGCAAAAAGATTAGAGATACTGAATTGGCGAAAGTTCCTTTAATGTTGGTGATTGGTGAAAAAGAGATGAATGAAGGGCTTGTTTCGGTAAGAAGACAAGGTAAAGGTGATGTTGGAGTAATGGCTGTGCGTGAGTTTGTGGACTTAGTTACTGAAGAAGTAAACACGAAATCTGTTCAGGATTAAAATAATTTGCTAATTTTATAAAAATAATCAGGCAACTGCTTAATATTTAACCTAAAATCAATTAATGGCATTTCCACCAAGAGCACCAAGAGGTGCATTTAATCCACGTTTCAGAAAAGAACAACAACAAGAGCATCGTACCAACCACATGATCAGAGTACCTGAAGTACGTTTGGTTGGAGATAACATCGAACCGGGTGTTTATTCTACTTTAGATGCACAGCGCATGGCTCAAGATCAACAATTAGACCTAGTTGAAATTTCTCCAGCAGCAGTACCACCGGTTTGTAAAATCATTGATTACAATAAGTTTCTTTACGATCAAAAGAAGAAACAAAAGGAAATGAAAGCGAAATCTAAAACCAGTGAGGTTAAAGAAGTTCGTTTTACACCCAATACCGATGATCACGATTTTGAATTTAAATGTAAGCATGCCGAAAAATTTTTACAAGATGGCAATAAGGTAAAAGCGCATGTTCAATTTAAAGGAAGGGCCATCATGTTTAAAGAAAGAGGGGAGTTGTTGTTATTGAAATTTGCCGATCGTTTAAAAGATGTAGGTGCTTTAGAAGGCTTACCAAAAATGGAAGGAAAAAGAATGCAAGTAATGTTTGCTCCAAAAAGTCAGAAGAAACCAAAAGTTTCAGCTGAGAAATAATACAGATTCAACATTATACTCATTATAAATGCTTCAAGACATGGCCATTGCTATGTCTTTTTTGTTGTGGTATAAGCATATAAATTCAAATTATCATCCATTTTTTACAAATTATTGAATGATTTTATGATGATTTGTTTGTTTTTAGATGATTTTACATACCTTTGCCGCCCGAAAAAGACAATCTTTTTCAGACATTTCCCACAGGGCTCAAAAAGTTTCCGTCTGTTCGGAACGCCAGCAGGGAGTAACTATTATCAGTTATACAATGCCAAAAGTTAAAACAAACTCAAGCGCAAAGAAGCGCTTTAAAGTAACAGGTACAGGCTTGATTACTTTTCAAAAACCTTTCAAACGTCACATTCTGACAAAAAAATCAAAAAAACGCAAGCGTAATCTTGGTAAAGATGGTTTGGTTCATCCAACCAATCAGGCATTTGTAATGCGTTTATTACGCCTGAAATAATTGGGCACAGGAATGTAACCATCAACATTAACTATCAAAAAATTTAAGATATGCCACGTTCAAAAAATGCAGTTGCATCTAGGGCTAGAAGAAAAAGAGTTTTAAAAGCCGCTAAAGGATATTACGGCAAACGTAAAAATGTATATACCGTTGCGAAAAACGTAATGGAAAAAGGTTTAACATACAGTTATGTAGGTCGTAAACTTAAAAAACGCGAATACCGTACATTATGGATTGCTCGTATTAATGCAGCAGTTCGTGCAGAAGGTATTACTTACAGCGAATTCATCCATAAATTAGCTGAAAAGAATATTGATATCAACCGTAAAGTTTTGGCCGATTTAGCGATGAACGAGCCAGAAAGCTTTAAAAGTTTGGTTGCTCAAGTTAAATAAGTTGAACTCGAATGAAAGATATTTAACCGGATACCCTTGTGTATCCGGTTTTTTTATGTTTGTATAATTATTTGACGTTCAACCTTAATGATTTTATACCTTTGCATTTCCATTTTTAAAACCCATTAGACGTAATGAATACAATGAATAATACCTATGCCGATTTAGTTGATCAAACCTTTAATTTTCCACAAGAGGATTTTAAGGTGGAGGCCGACTATTTGCAGTTTAACGGATTAGATATTAAATCACTTATAGAAAAGTATGGCACTCCTTTAAAACTTACCTATTTGCCCAAAATTGGATCTCAGATTCAAAAAGCAAAAAAGATGTTTGAAGTAGCTTTTAAAAAGCATAAGTATGAAGGCAAATACAATTATTGCTATTGTACCAAAAGCTCGCACTTTTCATTCATTGTTGAAGAAGCCTTGAAACAAGATATTCATTTAGAAACTTCTTTTGCTTATGATATTGAAATCATCAATAAGCTTTATGCAAGAAGAAAAATCAATAAGGAAACTTATATCATTTGTAATGGATACAAACAAAAATCTTATACCAGCAGAATAGCCCGTTTACTGAATAATGGGTTTAAGAATGTTATTCCTATTTTGGATAACCAGGAAGAGCTTAAAGCTTACAAATCTGTAAAAGGGCCTTTTAAATTAGGTATTCGTGTTGCTGCAGAAGAAGAACCTAATTTTCCATTTTATACCTCACGTTTAGGCATGCGTGCAAAAGATGTGTTGGAATTTTATGTAGATCAAATTGAAGGATACGAACATAAGTTTCAATTGAAAATGTTGCACATCTTTTTAAATAAAGGCATTAAAGATGATATCTATTATTGGAGCGAATTGAATAAGGTAATCAACTTGTATTGTCAATTGAAGAAAATTTGTCCGGAGTTAGATTCCATCAATATTGGAGGTGGATTTCCCATTAAGCACTCGCTTGCATTTGATTATGATTATCAATTCATGATCAATGAAATTGTTAGAAATATCAAGGAAGCTTGTAAGCGCAATAAAGTGCAGATGCCCAATATTTTTACAGAATTTGGAAGTTATACTGTGGGCGAAAGTATGGCGCATATTTATAGTGTAATAGGCGAGAAGATGCAGAATGACCGTGAAATTTGGTATATGATAGATTCTTCTTTTATTACTACTTTGCCCGATACATGGGGCATTGGAGAAAAGTTTTTGATGTTACCCATCAACAAGTGGAATCAAGAATACCAGCGAGTCACTTTAGGTGGAATTACTTGTGATAGTCATGATTACTACGATTCGGAAGAACACATCAACGAAGTGTTTTTGCCAAAACTTAATAAGGAAGAACCCTTATATGTTGGCTTTTTTCATACCGGAGCTTATCAAGATCAAATCAGCGGATATGGTGGTATTAAGCATTGTTTAATTCCATCGCCAAAGCATATTGTTGTTGGTTATGATAAAGCAGGTAAGCTGGTAGATTGGGTGTATGCTAAAGAACAGTCTGCTCAAAGTATGTTGAAGATTTTGGGATATTAATTAAATGTTGAATGTTAAAAGTTGAATTTTAAATTTCACGCAAAGCTGCAAAGATGGTAAGGCGCAAAGTTTTATTAAATGTTGAATGTTAAGTTTTAAATTTTAAATGCTAGTGCCTCATCACGGAAATTGATTCTCTCAGCGAATCTCTTTTAACTCCTTTTTCTCTGCGGTTAATTTTTCACGCAAAGCTGCAAAGATATTTAAGGCGCAAAGTTCAAAAAATGTTGAAGGTTAAATGTTGAATTTTAAATTTCACGCAAAGCTGCAAAGATGGTAAGGCGCAAAGTTTTATTAAATGTTGAATGTTAAGTTTTAAATTTTAAATGCTAGTGCCTCATCACGGAAATTGATTCTCTCAGCGAATCTCTTTTAACTCCTTTTTCTCTGCGGTTAATTTTTCACGCAAAGCTGCAAAGGGAAACAAGTCGCAAAGTAATTTTAATGTTGAGTTTTAAATGATTGATCTTGGAAAATAAATCAACTCAGCGGATCTCTGTTAACTCCTTTTTCTCTGCGGTATATTTTTATTTCACTCAAAGCTGCAAAGCTAATTACGACGCAAAGTTTTCACGCAAATACTAGAAATGAGTATATAAAGTTGGCGCCCTAAACTCTAAACTGCTAAACTTCTAAACGTTGTAAGTATATAGGGTTTCTAAAGTTTATAAGGTTGGTGCCCTAAACTGCTAAACCCTAAACTCCTAAACTATTTTAACTCCTTTTTCTCTGCGGTTAATTTTTCGCAAAGCATTCATTGAATGTTAAATGTTAAGTGTTAAATGTTAAATGAGAAAGCGAGCAAAAAGTATATATAGATTGTACGTTTATAAAGTCTCTAAACTAAACCCCTAAACCACTAAACTTCTAAACTAAGTATATAGGGTTTCTATAGTTAATAAAGATAGTGCCCTAAACTCTAAACTTCTAAACTCCTAAACCAATATTACTTCTCAACAAAAAAGCCCTCTCAACACTGAAAGGGCTTCAATCAACCAAAACTAAAACCAACTGATTTTTATAAAATTGAAATAGATTTCGTTCCTGCTTTTACTTCATCTTTTTTAGGAAGCGTAAGTTTTAAAATGCCATTTTCATATTTGGCTGCTATGGCTGTAGTATCAATTTTAGTGTCTACAGTAAAACTGCGTTTGAATGCACGATAGCCAAATTCGTTTCTGATGATTTTGCTTTTTTCAGAATTAGTTATAGCTTTTTTTTCGGCACTTATGCTCAACAAGTTGTTATCGAGTGCAATGTTGAAATCGGCTTTTTCATACCCCGGAGCAGCAATTTCTAATTGATAGCTATCATTTTCTTCAATAATATTTACCGGTGGATAATTGAAAACATCCTCTCTAACGGTTTTTCCAAAATTTGTAGGTAGTTCATGCAAGAGTTCATTAAAAAATCCTTCAAATGTTTTTGTCATGGGGTTGTTTACTTTTACAAGTGTCATAATTATTAATTTTTATTGTTTTTAAGATTTGATAGATATACTTCAAATTGTATTCCAATGCTATTTTTGATAATAATTGTCATTTTCTAGTCTATAATTACGACATAATGGCTTGTTTCAAGCATTTCAAGCGACAAACTGTCTGCCTTGTAAAGAATTTTCCTTATTTAATAAATTGAATTGAAAATCATCAATCTATCTTTTAGAGGAGCTTTGTACATTTGTAGTCTAAAAAAGTAAAACATATGTATCCAGCAGAAATAGTTGTTCCAATGAAAGAGGAGTTAACAGAAAATGGTTTTTCTGAGATGTTAACGGCTGAAGATGTAGAAAATCATTTAAAGCAATCCGGCACAACATTGGTTGTTATTAATTCGGTTTGTGGATGTAGTGCAGGCACGGCAAGACCAGGCGTATTGTTAGCCGTTCAACACAGTGCAAAAAAGCCAAGCAATTTGGTAACTAGTTTTGCGGGTTTTGATGTAGATGCGGTGAAGCAAATTAGGGAGTATTTATTGCCTTATCCGCCTTCTTCGCCTTCAATTGCATTATTTAAAGATGGTCAATTGGTTCATTTTATTGAGCGTCATAATATTGAAGGAAGAAGTGCACAAATGATTGCTCAAAATTTGATTGGAGCATTTGAGGAACATTGTAATTAGTTTATTACATCATACTATGGGTTATTATATGAACCGTTGTAGCAATACAGCGGTTTTTTAATTTTACAAATTAAAAGCATTAGAAATAAAATCACCCTTGTAAAATTTAATACTAATTTAATGTTTTGTAGTCGTTTGTACTTTTTATTTGTAAACAAGGCACTAAATGAACAAAACAGACATTATTTGTTAAATAATCATCATTAAATATTAGATATTAGCAAAAAAGGTAGTATTTTGCCTCCCAATTCCAACTCCTCTTGAATATCCCTTCCGCACTTTATTTTAAAAGTACATTTCCCTAAGTAATTCATTGAAAGAATACTATTGATGCAACCTTTACTAGATTGTGTATCTCTATATGTTTTTTTATGATATTATTTATTATTAGTAAAAATGTCTTGTCAAATTTGAAAATTTATTTTATGTATAAATTCTACCAGTCGAGTTTCGCCGGCAACTCCCCAACTTTAGTTACAAACAATGCAACTGAACAAATAAAAATTTGTACAGAAAAAAATTTACACTCTTCTATGAAAAAATTGAAGCGATTGCTCATGATGCCATTGATGGTGTTAACTATTTTATTTACTAACGTGAATGTGTGGGGGCAGAGTGCCAATTTTAATAATACTTTTATAGTTCTCTCATTGAACGGCGGTGGCAACGCTTTCTATGACCTGAATGCTACAACAGGAAACCCAGATTTCAACACAGCGAGCTTGGGAACTTTTGCAGCGGGCTCTTCTAATTTAATTCTGAAAGGAGCAGAGCATAATGTTACCAAATGCGGATCTTCTGATCTTACTAGCACAAGACTTTATTATAGAATTTATCTCACTGCTTCTCCAAGCGGATCATATACATCGCAAAATATCGGTTTTACTTCAACGGCTGGGAACGGATGTGGTGGTCAAAATCAGGTATGGTCTAATACCGGTCTTACAACAAACTTGCTAACAGGACTCGGTGCCGGTGCTTACACCATTGAGGTATATTCCGATGCTACAATTACGTGTTGTGGTAATATTGCCTATGCTGCAAATTCAGGTAATAACTATAAGGCAACATTTACCGTTTCCAGTATCGAATGGGGAAATACAGGTGCTTCAACTGCATGGTATACAGCAGCCAACTGGACTCCCAGTACCGCATCTGGCGCGTGGCTTACAGGAAGTCACGCTGTTTTTCAAAATACAGGGACGGCCACAACAGCAGGAATCAATATGACTACTGCATCACTTTCCATTGGTGCGATAGATATTACTTCTGCCAGAACAAGAGCGCTCACAATTGGTAGCAGTACTTCAACTGGTACGCTTACTCTAAATGGTCTCGCTCTTGGTGGCAATGCTAATGTCATTTTACGAAATTCGTCTGCATCTTTACTAACACTTCAAAATAATGAAACAGGATCTGGTAAGACAATGAATGTCGCCCTTGGAAATAGTTCAACCAATGTAATAAATGCGGCAGGTGCAGGAGGTATAACAATCAGCTCTGTAATTTCCGGCACATCCCGCAGCATTACCAAAATAGGAACGGGTACTCTTACGCTTTCCGGTACCAATACTTACTCCGGCGGTACCATCATTTCCGGTGGTACAGTTTCTGCGGGGGTAGCAGCTAATTTAGGAGATGCTGCGGGAGCCATTACTTTGGGCAGTGGCGCTACAACTGCCACACTTGCCGCTACGGGTACCTTCACCAGAAATACTGTGAATGTTACCACATCCTCAACGGCCGGGGTAGTTGATGTGGCATCTTCTCAAACTTTAACAGTTGCTGCCCTCAATACAGCGAGCGGAACAGACAATACCACCAAAATAGGTAAATCCGGTGCGGGTACTTTAACCTTGTCCGGTTCAGGTTCTTATGTAGGTCAAACACAGATAGGA
>JBMOEQ010000118.1:0-9521 GCA_049314655.1 Ferruginibacter sp.
CAAATTTTTAGGCAGCTTCTTATGATAATTTTTGATTTTTTTTCAATGACAGTTCTCAGGAAACAGCCTAATGTTTGTCATGAATTTGTCATGAGTCAAAAATTACCTTGTGACCTAAACATCTACACTTTATTTGTTGATTCATTCTAAAACTTAAAATTGATTTTATGAAACTTTTCAAAACAAAATACACTTGGGTAATAACCACCTTAGTACTGGCAATTGGATATTTTGTTAGCTGTACTAAAGATGATCAGGTATTAGATCTTCCTGTTGTTTCTAATGGAACTGAATTATATGCAGAGAAAATAACTACAGCTCCAACGATTGATGGTACAATTGATGCGATGTGGGATAATGCTACGAAGTTAAATTTTACAGTAGCTATGCCAGATCCGGGAAATGGATTATTTGCCGGCTATCAAGGTTTATCGTATAATGGAACAATACGTTCAATGTATGATAATCAATACATCTATTTTTTAGCCGAAATTCCGGATGCTGATAAAAATCATAAAGCATCGCCTTGGTATTTTGATCCAATTACAAATCGTTGGAATAAAGAGCCGGGAAGTAGAACATTAGATGCAAATGGTAATTTATTAAGAGAAGGCTATGGTAAAGATCAATTTGCGATGTTATGGAATATCGACCAATCAACGCCCAAATTTGCAACTCAAACTTGTTATTCAAGTTGCCACATTTTTACACCTTATTTAGATTACGCTACAACACCTGCGGTATATAAAGCGAATAATAGTGGCAATCACTATACAAATGCTCAAAGTGAAAAAATTGACCAATGGTGGGCGCATCCTGAAAGAGGATTGGTATTTGGAAATATGGATGATAACTACCAAGACTGGGCTGGTGGTCCAACGGTTGTAAATTTAGCCGGCGGAAATGGTAATGGTCGTCACTTCGATGATTTGATTCCTAACGGTACTTTCTCTACTACTTGGCCTTATCGTCCAAATTATACCGCAGATGCTACACAAGGTAGTTTCTCCAATACTCAAAATTTACGATTAGATGGTTTATTAGCAAATGCATTAGTTGCTGTACCATTATGGGTAATTCCGAATTCTACAAGCGATTATATTAAAATTGCCGATACTGCTGTTGGTGGTACTGCTGTTAAAATTACAGGTGTAAGTTCAACAGGCGTTTTAACATATAGTGGTGGTAGCATTGATCCTAATGTAGGTACTGATTATCAAAGATTAGGAACTACACCAACAAGCGCAATTGGCGCAAAATGTTTTCCTAGTGTAATTCTTTCTCCAGTGAAAAATGGTCGTGCAGATATTACTATGACTGCAGTACATAATGGTACATATTGGATTTATGAATTCAAAAGGTTG
Organism: Ferruginibacter sp.; assembly: GCA_049314655.1. Taxonomy (GTDB): domain Bacteria; phylum Bacteroidota; class Bacteroidia; order Chitinophagales; family Chitinophagaceae; genus Ferruginibacter. The sequence continues at coordinate 1,365 of JBMOEQ010000118.1, forward strand.
CTAAAAACAGGAGATACGTTGAAACAAGATGTAGATTTCTCTTCTTTAAATGATCAACCATTTGGTATCGCTGTGTTTGAGAAATCAAATTATCAACATGCCCTTAAACCTAATTTGGTATTGAAATTTAAAAAATAAACGGTAACCACTGTTTCGGAAAACCTAAAACTAGAACTATGTTATACGATAAGAAAATATATGGGTTTTTAGCCGGGTTTACCATGCTTTTGCTCACTGGCTGTTATAAAGATAAAACCGTAATCTTCGATACCGGTGCTGAAATCACTAGGCCGGTTAGTTTTACAACTGATATTATGCCCATTTTTAACAGCAGTTGTAATACAAGCGGTTGTCATAGTGCTGGAGGTAAAACTCCTGATCTTTCTACAGGAAATGCATTGAATAGTTTAACCAATGGAAATTACCTCAACACAAATGTACCTACAAGCAGTTCATTGTATTTGTGGATGACAGGTAAAAAATCAACGCCAATGCCTATTTCTGGAGTTAATAAAGATTACAATGCACTTGTACTTGCATGGATTAAACAAGGTGCCCAAAACAATTAAAAAAAGTATTATGAAAAATAATTTAAAAGAAACATTTAAACTGCTTACTAAAGGTTGTTTAGCCCTGGTGCTGCTATGTTGCTGTACTACCAGTGGTTTGATGGCACAAGATTCTGCTGCCGTTGCGCCTATAGTAAAAAAAGTTAAGCCTGTAAAAAACACTTTTGGAAGTGTTTGGCTTATCGATAATCAAACCGTAATGGTACCTATCAAGGGAACTTTGGAATTCGATATTCAACACAGGTTCGGTGTTGTTAATAATGGTGCCAAAGATTTGTTCGGTTTTTTTGCTCCTTCAAATATTCGATTGGGGTTAGCCTATTCGCCATTGAATAAATTATTTGTAGGTGCAGGCATTACGAAAGAGAGAATGCAAGTAGATGTAAGTGCTAAGTATGCTTTATTACAACAATCAATGGATAACAAAATGCCTGTAAGTGTAAGCTATTATGGTAATGTAGTTATTGATACGCGTGATAAAAGCAATTTTAGATACGGTGTACATCGGATATCATATTTCAACCAATTAATGATAGCTCGAAAAATTACAGATAAGTTTTCGGCTCAAGTGGCTCCTAGTTTTTCGTGGTTCAATAACATTGAAGGATATGTTGATAAAGATGGTTTAATCCAGAAAAAAATGAAAAATGCACATTTGGCAATTGCATTTTTAGGGCGGTATAAAATTTCTGAAAAATCTGCAATTATTATAAACTACGATCAACCTTTAACGCAGCATCCTACTAACAATCCTCATCCTAATTTGAGTTTTGGATTTGAAACAACTACCAGTTCTCATGCTTTTCAAGTATTTGCCGGAAACTATTATGGTATAGTACCTCAAAGTAATAATATGTTCAATGTAAATGATATTAGAGACGGACAGTTTGTAATAGGATTTAACATGACTCGTTTGTGGAATTTTTAAACATTTAACTACAATGGGAGATAAAATAAATAATAATAACGACAGAGACCGTAGGTGGTTTCTGTCGTTTTTCTTACCTACAAAGCAAAATACAGTTACTGAACAACCACAACCAACAGAAATGGTTAAAATGTTAACTGCAGAAGGTAAACTTGTAGAAATTGAAAAATCCGTATTGGATGCAGTGGCTAAAAAGCAAAAGTCTACCAATAAAGAAATTTATGATTGGATGAATAATCCATCTAAAGAAAATAAATAGTTGACTCACTCAAAATTGTACAATGCAACAAGAAGAAAAATTATCGGATAAGAGTAGACGGGATTTTTTAAAGAATGCCACTTTAGCTACCGTTGCAACGGCGGTATGTGGAAGTGTCGCATGCTCTTGCTCTTCCAAAAATTCAGTGGCTTCAGAAAAAGTAAAGCTGCTTTCACCTGATGGCGAAATTGTAGAGATAGATTCTGCATATCTGAATTATCAGGAGCATATGGCCATTGTTTCTAAATTGGAAGCACGTCAAGGAATTGCAGGAAAAAAATTTGTAATGGTAGTAGATCTTTCTCGTTGTAAAAATGCTAGAAAATGTGTGTCTGCTTGTCAAAAACATCACTATCGCCCCGAAGATAAAGAATGGCTAACGGTTAAATTAATGAAAGACAGTGAACAATCTGCTCCTTATTGGTTTCCCAAACAGTGCTTCCATTGCGATAATCCCCCTTGCGTAAAAGTTTGTCCGGTTGATGCCACTTTTAAAAGACAAGATGGGTTGGTATTAATAGATAATGAACGTTGTATTGGTTGTAAGTTTTGTATGGCAGCTTGCCCTTATTCAACACGGGTTTTTAATTGGGATGATCCAGTTCTTCCAAAAGAACTTGAAAATGTTCAATATTCTCCTGAAACAGGTGTTCCTGCTCGTGTTGGAACGGTAGAGAAATGTGATTTTTGTCCAGACCGTTCTCGAGAAGGACTGCTACCTCCTTGTGTGGAAGCCTGCCCTAATGGCGTGTTTTATTTTGGCGATGAAAATGAAGATACAGTTTCCAATGGTGATGAAACCGTTGGCTTTAATCAACTCATTAAAGATCGTGCAGCTTATCGATTTATGGAAGACTTAGGGACTAAACCAAGGGTATATTATTTACCTCCAAAAGACAGACAATTTCCTGTAGAAAGAGGATACGAAAATTTACCCGATAAACTTAAAGCTAGATTTAAGGATGTGATGGAAGGGACAGAAAGCGATGCTTCAAAATAATTGACTGTCATTGTTTATTTAATTTGAATACTAACATTTATGAAACTTAATAAATATCAGCAGGAAATTTTTGATTTGCAACGGCCTACTATAGAAAATTTTGGTAAACGTACTTTGGCTTGGACGATTTTTTTTCTCCTTTGGATATTATTAGGCGGGTATGCTTTATATCTGCAAATAGCTAAAGGACATGGTATAACCGGTATGCGAGATAATGTTGTTTGGGGATTATATATCGCTAATTTCATTTTCTTTATTGGTATAAGTTATGCGGGTGCTGTTATTTCCGGCATCTTACACATCATGCAAGTTGAATGGCGAAAACCCATTATTCGAGTGGCAGAAATGATTACAGTTGTTGCCACTTTAATTGGTCCTATTTATATTTTATTATGTGTTGGCCGATTAGATCGATTACACCATTTAATAATTTATCCTCGCTTGCAATCGCCCATTATTTGGGATGTACTTGCAATTAGTACGTATTTTACAGGCAGTGTAATTTTTCTTTATTTAGCATTAATTAAAGATTTTGCGATTTACAGAGATGCTCAATTAAAAATTTCTAAATGGAAACAAAAGCTGTACACTATTTTGGCTATTGGTTACAGAGGTACACCAAGTCAAAATAAGCACATCAAAATATCAACCAACTTGATGGCAATAATGATTGTTCCTTTAGCTATTATTGTGCATTCGGTGTTGTCATGGATATTTGGTATGACTTTACGTCCGGGATGGCATAGCACAATTTTTGGTCCCTACTTTGTTTTAGCTGCAATTTATTCTGGCACTGGAGTTTTAATTATGGCAATGTGGGTTTACAGGAAAATGTATAAACTCGAAAATTATTTAACTGATAAGCATTTTGTTTATTTAGGATATATAATGATGGTGTTAGGATCGGCTTACGGATATTTTACTTTCTCCGAATACCTTACAAGTTGGTTTGGATCTGCTAAATGGGAAAATGAAGTAGTGGAAAAATTATTTAATCCTGCAAAATATGGTTGGTGGTTTTTGTATGCAAATGTTGCCGGTATATTGTTGCCCATTTTAATTGTAGCTATTCCAAAAACCAGAACCCCCAATTGGATTGCATTTGCATCTTTTTTTATGGTGATTGCGCTTTGGATTAAACGCTACTTAATTATTGTGCCCACATTAGAATCTCCTTTATTACCTATGCAAGATACTCGTATTGAGTATGTAAAATATTCTGCAACATGGATAGAATGGGCACTTACTTTTGCTGGTATTGCCACTTTCTTTTTAGGTTTTACGCTCATCTCCAAATTGGTAACCATTATACCAATCTCAGAATTTGAATCTAAAGAAAAAGTTGTTGTTGCGAAAAAAGAAACACAAACCATTACAGAAAAAGATAAAGCTTAAAATAACGATTATGAAAGATTCATTTAGCCAAATATGCTTATTAAAGATTCGTTCTTACAAGTTAGCTTTATTATTTGTTTGTAGTGTGTTGTTTTATAATGCGCCTTTAATGGCACAAACAGATTCAGTAGCTGTTGTAGAAGAACCTACTTTAATTTCGCCTTCTATCGATTTGTTAGTCATTCAAAAAGGAGATTCATCGGTAGATTTAAAAGCAAAAATGCAAGCAAAAATTGAAGGTGCTTTTAAAAAATTACCGTTCCTAAAAGTGTCTTTTTTTCTTACAATTGATACCTCAACTATTCCCTTGGGATTTGTAATTACTAATGATTTCGGAAAAGCCGAATTAAATATTAAGTCTAATTTATTAAAACTTGATCAAGAAGGAAAGCTTAACATCAAGGCAGTATTTGCAGGAAATAAAGCCATGGAATCTTGCGAATCAGAAATGAGTGTTAAAAGAGCAAGATTAATTTTGCTTCCGATAAAAGAAGACAGTAGTAATAGTGTTCAAATAACTTTAGTAGACTTTTCTACCGGAAAAGAAATTCCAGTACCTGAAACCGCTTTAGGATTATTTGTAAAACGATCATTTTTTCCGTTAAAAATAGGCGAGGGAACAACAGATGAAAACGGCACTGCAACAATACTTGTACCTTCAAAACTCCCCGGCGATGAAAAGGGTATTATAACGCTAATAGCAAAATTAGATGAAAGTGAATTGTATGGTGGGCTTGAAGCAGATGCATCACAACCTTGGGGTGTGCCCGTTTCAAATATCATTAAAGAGGCCCCTAGGGCATTGTGGAGCTCTCATCCACCCATTTGGATGGTAGTAACTTTCATTGTTTTAGTTACGGTTGTTTGGGGGCATTATATTGTAATTATTTATGAATTAATTCGTTTACGAAAGGAAGAACCACACGATTCAGCTATTAACATTTTGTAGTAAAAAAATACTTTACCTTTATTTTATCATTAAAAAGAAAAAACAACATGAAAAGAAAATCAATCATAATTATTCTATGCTTCGGAGCATTTGGATTGTTTGCTTTTGTTCCCAACACTTTTACAAGTCAAACTCCATGGCCAGTGCCTGAAGCAGCAAAGAATAAGAAAAATCCGGTACCTAGTGACGCAGCTTCAGTAGCATCAGGTAAAGCATTGTACAATACCCATTGCAAATCTTGTCATGGAACTAAAGGCAAAGGCGATGGTTCTAAAGCGGCACAGTTAGATACCGATTGTGGCGATTTTACTAAATCTACTTTTCAATCTCAAACAGATGGTGCAATTTTTTATAAAACATCTGAAGGAAGAAAAGACATGCCATCTTTTAAGAAAAAAATTGCTGATACAGATGATATTTGGGCATTAGTAAATTATATGAAAACGCTAAAATAATCAGAACATCATATTTTTCATCAAGCTACTCTATAACAAGAGTGGCTTTTTTGTTTACTAAACTTATCTATTGCACTTCGTTGATGTAAGAATATATTTGTAAAAAAATACACATCAGTTCAACCATTTCTATACTCGATAATCCTATTGAATACCTTAAAGGCGTAGGGCCACTTAAGGGAGATATGCTGCGTAAAGAATTGTCGATTTTCACTTTTAAAGATTTACTCGAATTTTTTCCCTTTCGGCATATTGATAAAACCCGAATAGATAAGATTGCACAGATTGCTCCCGGTGCCGATTATGTGCAGGTTGTTGGTAGAGTTATCAGTATCGACACCGTTGGTGAAAAGCGCATGAAACGTTTAAATGTGCTCATTAAAGATGATACCGGTATAATGGAACTCACTTGGTTTCAAGGCATCAATTGGGTACAAAAAATGTTGCTTCCGGGGCAGGTATATCTTGTATTTGGAAAGCTGGGTTATTTCATGGGCAAGCCCCAAATTATTCATCCCGAAATTGAATTGTTTACTCCGGAAAAAGCCGGCGGACAAAAATACTTGGAACCCATTTATTCCTCTACTGAAAAATTAAAAGTTAGGGGACTTAATGGAAGGGTTATAGGTAAACTAAGTTTTGCTTTATTGCAATTACTTTCAGAAAAAGATATACCCGAAAATTTGCCTGAAGATATCCTCAAGAAATATCGATTTATTTCGCGTTGGCAAGCCTATTGTCATATTCATTTTCCGGCTTCCGAAGAGATGTACAAACATGCTGTACGAAGATTGAAATTTGAAGAATTGTTTTTTGCACAGCTTCGCTTGGCGTTAATAAAAACAGAACGACATCGCTTTAGTAAAGGATGGATTTTTGATACGGTGGGTAATTATTTTAATCAGTTTTTTAGTCAATATTTACCCTTTGAATTAACCAACGCACAAAAACGTGTACTACGTGAAATTAGAAAAGATGCAGGCAGCGGAAAGCAAATGAACCGCCTCCTTCAAGGAGATGTAGGTAGTGGAAAAACCATTGTTGCACTATTGTGTATGTTGCTTGCTGCCGATAACAGTTTTCAAAGTGTGTTAATGGCACCAACCGAAATATTGGCCCGTCAACACTTTTTGGGTATTAGTGCCTTATTGAAAGACATGCCTGTTGAAGTGCGCATCCTTACCGGTTCCACCAAAACAAAAGAACGTCGCGAAATTTTAGAACAATGTGCGTCTGGGCAAATTCATATTTTAATTGGCACCCATGCTGTAATAGAAGATAAAGTATTGTTTAAAAATTTGGGATTAGCTGTTATTGATGAGCAACATAAATTTGGAGTTGCTCAAAGGGCTCGTTTGTGGAAGAAAAATACATTGCCACCCCATGTATTGGTGATGACGGCAACGCCTATACCCAGGACATTGGCTTTAACCGCTTATGGCGATTTGGATTACAGTGTTATAGATGAACTGCCTCCTGGTAGGCAAGAAATTACAACTGTTCATCGTTTCGAAAATAAACGCCACTCGGTAATGGATTTTATTAAAGAAGAACTTGCAAAAGGACGGCAGGCTTATGTGGTTTATCCTTTAATAGAAGAATCGGCAAAAGTAGATTATGAGAATTTGATGAAGGGATATGAAGAAGTAAAATCTTATTTCCCCGAACCTAAATATTGGATCAGTATGGTGCATGGTAAACAACCAGCCGAACAAAAGGCTGTAAACATGCAAAGATTTGTACAAGGCGATACTCAAATTATGGTGAGTACAACTGTTATTGAAGTTGGGGTAAATGTACCCAATGCATCCATCATGGTAATAGAAAGTGCTGAAAAATTTGGCTTATCTCAATTGCATCAGTTACGTGGACGTGTTGGCAGGGGTGCCGAAAAAAGTTTTTGCATTTTGTTAACAGGCTCAAAATTATCAGCAGAAGCAAGGGAAAGGATGAAAATTTTATGTGCTACCAATGATGGGTTTAAAGTAGCTGAAAAAGACCTTGAAATACGCGGCCCGGGCGATATTGAGGGCACACGACAAAGCGGAGATTTGAGCTTTAAATTGGCCAATATTTTACAAGATAAAGCCATTTTGGAAGCCGCAAGAACTGCAGTACATGAAATTTTAGATGTCGATCCGGATATAGAATTGGCAACAAATTTGCCGATTAAAGGTTATTTAATTCAACAAAAGGGAAAAACCGGATGGAGTAAAATTTCTTAATGCTAAAGAAAGGCAAATTATACAGTTTTGGCACTTTCATTTTCGGTATTATTTTGTACATTGTAAAAATTAATCGTTTGTTCAATATCAAACACTTATATAAAAGTTTTGCCATTTTCACTTGCTTAATCGTACTAAGCCAATGGGCATTTGCCCAACTCGAATTCATAGAAAATAAAGGGCAATGGGATAATCGTGTTCAATACAAGTCTGATTTTACACACGGTGCTTTTTATTTACAACAGAATGGCTTTACCATGCAAATTTTCGATGCAAAAGACCTCGAAAATATGAGTGAGGTGATGCATGGCCATTCGCACAGTGAAGCTACTGCATCAAAAGCCGCTCTACAATCTGCCGGCGGAAATTTTAATTTA
>JBMOEQ010000119.1:0-9455 GCA_049314655.1 Ferruginibacter sp.
ACGTATACCATTACTTATACGCTTGCTGCATCAGGTTGTAATCCTGCTGCTACAAACTCTACTTCTATTACCATAAATCCTTCATTAACTGCTGTAACCGGATTTTCTTATACGAGTCCGGTTTGTGCAAATGGAATAAACCCTGTTCCTATTACTGTTGCTGGATTTACAACTGGTGGAACTTTTAGTTCAACACCTGGATTAATTATTAATGCAACTTCCGGTATCATTGATTTACTTACAAGTACTCCGGGAACTTATTTAGTAACCTATACTGTTGCTGCAGCCACTTGCAGACCTTCATCTACTAGTACAGCAACTATTACTATCAATAGTGTAACCACACCTGTTACTTCGTTTAGTTATACGAGTCCGGTTTGTTCAAACGCTGCTAACCCTTCGCCCATTTTAGCTGCTGGATTTACAACTGGTGGAACATTTACTGCTCCTGCCGGAGTTACCATTAATGCAACATCCGGAATTATAGATTTAGCTACTACTACACCGGGAACGTATACCATTACTTATACGCTTGCTGCATCAGGTTGTAATCCTGCTGCTACAAGTACTGCTCCTATTACTATTAACGCTATCATTAATCCGGTTACATCATTTTCTTATGCATCTCCGGTTTGTGCTACAGGTATAAATCCTGTACCTATTACTGCACCAGGTTTTACTCCCGGAGGAACATTTAGTTCTACCTTAGGATTAAGTATAAATGGAACAACAGGTGTAATCAATTTACCTACAAGTGCTCAAGGTACTTATACGGTTACGTATACTATTCCTGCAGATGCAGCTACATGTAGACTGGCTTCAACGAGCACTGCAACTATTACCATCAATAATGTTATTACGCCGGTTACCGGATTTAGTTATACGAGTCCAATTTGTGCAAATGCTACTAATCCTACTCCCATATTAGCATCAGGATTTACATCAGGTGGAACATTTTCTGCACCTGCCGGAGTTACTATTAATCCTGTATCCGGAATAATTAATTTAACAACTACTACTCCTGGAACATATACCATTACTTATTCTCTTGCTGTATCAGGTTGCAATCCGGCTGCTACAAATACGGCTTCAATTACCATAAATCCATCATTAACACCTGTTACCGGATTTTCGTATACTAGTCCGGTTTGTGCAAATACAACTAATCCCTTACCAATTACCGTTACCGGATTTACTACTGGAGGAACTTATTCGGCTCCTCCGGGATTATCCATCAACCCTGCAACCGGTTTAATCAATTTATCGGTGAGTACACCGGGTACTTATACGGTTACCTATACTTTGGCTGCAACAGGTTGTAGACCATTAGCTACCAACACTACCAGCATTACTATTACGCCTGTGGTTATCCCAATTACTGGATTTTCTTACACTACTCCGGTATGTGCAAATTCGGGATTAGCTACTCCAATTTTAACCCCTGGATTTACAACTGGAGGAACTTTTACTTCTCCGGGAGTATCAATGGTAAATGCAACAGGGGTAATTAATACGGCATTAACACCACCAGGTACATATACCATAACTTACTCAGTTCCACCCAATGGTTGTAATCCTTCGCGAAGCAGTACAACTTTGTTTACCATAACACCGGCAATTACGCCTACTACCGGTTTTTCATATGCTACACCATTTTGTCAAAATGCAGCCAATCCATCACCCATTCCTGTTGCCGGATTTACTGCAGGGGGTACTTATACGGCGCCTTCCGGAGTGGTTATTAATGCAACTACCGGACAAGTTAATTTAGCATCAAGTACACCCGGAACTTATACAATCAATTATGCAGTTGGTGCCACAGGTTGCAATCCTGCAGCCAATAGCAATACCAATATTACCATCACCCCAGTTGTTGCACCGGTTACAGGATTTTCATATACCAGTCCGGTTTGTGCTAATGCAGTTAACCAAACCCCTTCAACCGTTGCCGGATTTACTACAGGTGGAAGTTTTTCTGCTCCTGCCGGATTATCGATCAATGCTACTACGGGTATCATTAATGTTGGTGCAAGTACACCGGGATCTTATACAATTACCTATTCCGTTGCAGCTGTAGGATGTAATCCTGCTGCAAGTAATACGGCATCTATAATCATTACTCCGGTTGTTACTCCAATAACCGGATTTAGTTATGCCAGTCCGTTTTGCCAAAATGCCGGAAACCCCGCTCCAACAACAGTAGCAGGATTTACCACAGGTGGAACATTTTCTGCACCGGCAGGGTTAGTTATCAATGCTGCAACCGGCGTTATTAATTTAGCGGCAAGTACACCCGGTACATATTCAGTAACCTATTCGGTTGTAGCAAATGGCTGTAATCCTGCAGCAAATAGCAATGCTTCAGTAACCATTACACAAGTAATAACTCCGGTTACCGGATTTTCATACACAACGCCAATTTGTGCCAATGTTGCCAATCAAAATCCAACAACGGTTGCAGGCTTTACAACAGGTGGAACATTTTCTGCCCCTGCGGGATTATCTATCAATCCTACAAGCGGACAAATTAACGTTGGCGCAAGTACGCCGGGATCGTATATTGTAAATTATACTGTCACTGCCAATGGTTGTAATCCTGCTTCAACTACTACTGCATCTATAACCATTACACCAGTAATAACACCAATAACCGGATTTTCTTACACAACGCCGATTTGCGCCAATGCTACCAATCCTAGTCCAATTACAGTTGCCGGATTTACTACAGGTGGAACATTCTTTGCCCTTCCAGGATTATCTATAAACAGTGCTACCGGAATCATCGATCTTGCCTCTAGCACACCCGGTACATATGCCATCAATTATACTGTTGCAGCTACAGGTTGTAATCCTGCAAGCATAAGCAATTCAAGTATAACCATAAATGCACCTATTGCGCCAACAACCGGTTTTAGTTATGCAAGTCCGGTATGTGCAAATGGTACTAATCCAGTTCCAGTTCCTGTGGCCGGGTTTACAACAGGTGGAACATATAGCGCACCTGCAGCAGTTTCTATCAATGCAACTACAGGTGCTATTAATTTAGCGGCAAGTACACCGGGTACATATACCATATCCTATACCGTTAGTGCCACCAGTTGTACGCCATTAGGGAGTAGCACTACTTCTATCACCATCAATCCAATTATAACTCCGGAAACTGGCTTTAGTTATGCTACACCGGTTTGTATAAATGGAACAAACCCTAGTCCGGTAACAGTTGCAGGTTTTACATCAGGAGGAACATATAGTTCAACTGCGGGTTTAAGTATAAACGCATCTACCGGCATTATTGATCTTGCCTTAAGTACTGCCGGTTCGTACACCGTAACTTATTCAGTAAGTGCAGCAGGCTGTAGGATTGCAGGAAGCAGTAATACAAGTATTGTAATTTTAGCAGCCCCATTGGCAATCACCGGATTTTCTTACACTTCGCCGGTTTGTTCAAATGGCAGTAATGCAATACCTATACCGGTAACAGGATTTACAGGTGGTGGCCTATTTACTGCTGCACCGGCAGGTTTAAGCATCAACCCCAATTCGGGCATTATCAATTTAGCTGCTAGTACAACAGGAAGCTATACAATAACCTTTTCGGCAGGGGCTTCATCTACTGCACCAGGTTGTTTAAGTGCAGCAAGCAGTAATGCCAATATCGTAATTAATCCTACTGTGCCTTTGATTACGAATTTTTCTTACCCAAGTCCTATATGTATTAATGGCGGCACAACAGCCAATCCTATTTTAGGCACCGGATTTTCAACAGGAGGTGTATTTAGTGCACCCGCCGGCTTAAATATTAACGCTGCTACAGGTGTAGTAACGGTAGCCGGAAGTATAGCAGGAAATTATGTTGTTACCTACACCGTTTCTAATACTTGCTTAACCAATGTAACTGGCACTGCGCCAATAAGTATAGGATTGATTCAACCACCTGTAGTTAATTTTCCGTCTGTTTGTATCAGTGGGCCGGTAACATTTAACGCAACAGGTACGGGCATTTTTAATTGGTATAGCGATAATGCTTTAACCAATTTGATCAATACCGGAAACACCTTTACAACAACGATTGACAGAGATACGCTGTTCTTTGTAAATGCAACATCTAATGGATGTACCAGTATTCATGTAGGTGCACAAGCTTTTGCAGTAGCACTTCCACCGGTTCCTTATATTGGAAAAGATACGGCCATTTGTATTGGAGATCAACTGCTTTTAGAACCTAATAATTACAATAGTACTTATCAATATTTATGGAATAATGGCAGTACTGGTAGTGCATTATTAATTAACCAACCCGGAACTTATATTGTAAAAGCTACCATACAACCTCCGGGCTGTTCGAGTAGCGATACTATTAATATTGGACAATATAACCTTTGCGATGATATTTATTTCCCAACAGCGTTTAGTCCTAATGGTGATGGTTTGAACGACCAGTTTGGTCCGGGTGGATTATTAGCTCCGGTGAAAAAATATTCCTTAATAATATTTAATCGTTGGGGACAAATCATTTTTAATACCAATAATCCTGCAAGAAGATGGGATGGTACTTTTAATGGTAAGAAACTTGATCCAGCAAATTTTGTCATCAGCGCAAAATATGAATACAGAGGTAGAAAGCGAGAGAAGAAAGCGAATTTGCTTTTAATAAGATAAAAGATTGGCTCATGTAATAATAAAAGGTTGAGTACAATTTGCATTCAACCTTTTATTATTTTAATCCATTGAATAAGCAGAAATTAACCATCATTTAAATGTATTTCTATTGTTAAACATCCCACATATTGATTTTCCTTCGGTTGATTTAGCAGATGAAGATGGCTTATTAGCAATTGGCGGAATATTGCATCCATCCATTATTTTATCGGCATATAAGTTGGGTATTTTTCCTTGGTATAATGAAGATGAACCTATTTTATGGTGGAGCCCCAATCCTCGATTCGTTTTATATCCCGATAAATTGAAGATAAGTAAAAGCATGCGCCCATATCTGAATGGCAATAAATATCGGTTTACTGTAAATAGAAATTTTGGTGCAGTAATTCAACAATGCGGAATGGTTCCCAGAAAAGACCAAGATGGCACATGGATTACAGATGACATCATTAACTGTTACACACAATTACATCAACAAGGCAATGCCCTTAGTGCAGAAGCTTGGGAAGAGGGTCAATTGGTGGGTGGCTTGTATGGTGTAAAAATTGGAAAAATATTTTTTGGCGAAAGTATGTTTAGCTTAAAACCCAATGCCAGCAAATTTGCTTTCATACAATTGGTGCAGCAACTTAAGAAAGAAGGCGTTGTTTTAATTGATTGCCAAATTTACTCCGAACATTTGGAAAGTATGGGTGCCGAAATGATGAGTAGGCCTCAATTCTGCAACATATTACAATTGAATTGTTGATTAAAATAAAGAGGAAAAGATAATATTTTCCATTCACTTTCCATTACCTCAATTGCCCCGCCGCCCATTGCATGGCCACTAAAGATTTACTGTATTTGTTTTGCAACTCCACTAATTTTTGTTGCGTTTCCAACACTTTATTTTCTCTACTGTTTAAAACAAACAAAGTACTTTCTCCACTATTGAAACGGGTGGTTTCGCCACGTAACAATGTTTGATAATTTTTCAATGCCGCTTCCATAATATTTACCTGGTTGCGTAAAGCTGTCATTTCATTATAGTAATAGCGCACTTTATTGGCAATTTGTACTTGCTGTAAACTTAAATCGTAACCGGCATCTTTGATTTTTAATTTGGCTCTTCTATATTCGCCCCTACCCTCACTTAACCTTAAAGGCATGCCTATATCAATTCCAAACTTGTTGTTTTGTTGAAAAAATGCAGCATTGGCACCTTTAAACACATTGTAGCCTTTATTCAATAAATTGGCTTTGAGGTTTACCATAGGTAACAAACTTTGAAATTTCAATTGCTTTTCAACAGTTAAAGATTTAATCTTAAAATTGGTCATCGCTAATTTAGGATGCGACAACTTTGCGTTTAAAAGCAATTCATCTAAAAGCGGAACCACATTATTTAATGAAGCATTAGCAAAAACTTCCGGTATTGTGGTATTGGGCAAAGTAAATGGCTGATCATTTTCTAACCATAAAAAATTACTCAAATCAACACCGGCGTTTGCAAATTTCACCAATGCTTCACTTTGTAGAAATTGAAAATTTTGTAATTGAGCTAAAGCCTCAACGGTATCTATAGCCGGACGATCGCCTTGACGATATCCAATTTTTACTAAATTAAACCTAGCTTGATTTACCGCAACAGCTGTTGAAATGATTTCGTATTGCTGGAATCGGTTTGCCCATTCATAATAGGCTACATACGCATCGTATAAAATATCATTGATGGTATTCAATCTTTCGGCATCAGATTGTTGCACAAATAAACTGGCTTGTTTCAATACAGCTCTTCTACGATCCATGGTGAGGTTCTTGGCAACAGGAACCGATACGCCCAAATAACTTGTTTTACCGGCCGATACTTCATCATTCAAAAATAAACCGCCATTGTTTTCTAATCCGGCTTTTACTTCAATACCATACCATGTTGGAATTTTTAATTCGGGATTGGTGTAGGTATAATAATTTTTACCGTCGAATGTTTTTTGATCGCTGTTGATATAGATAGATGGATCAAATGCACCACGAGCACTTAGTTTAGCTGCTTTGGCCATTTGTACATTCAACGCTGCTTGCTTTACAATAGGATGAAAACTTTTTACAACTTGAATAAACTCATCTGCAGTAAAAATTACATTACTATCTAAATTAGATTGTGCATTGGCTTGAGTAGACAAGATAAACGCAATAAAACACCAAAACCATTGTATCGCACTACAATTCTTCATCGTTTATTTTTTACTGTCTTTATTTTTATTAGC
The DNA here is from genome assembly GCA_049314655.1 of Ferruginibacter sp. Taxonomy (GTDB): domain Bacteria; phylum Bacteroidota; class Bacteroidia; order Chitinophagales; family Chitinophagaceae; genus Ferruginibacter. The sequence continues at coordinate 6,906 of JBMOEQ010000119.1, forward strand.
TGTTTTAGCTTTATAATAATCCGGCGGAAAGCCATTGATGTTTCGCCACAACTCGTACCAAATAGGCACATTTTTAAGCAATGCCATTCCTTGTGCGCCCGATCCTATACGTAATTGAGTTGGCCATTTTCTATCTCCACTATCTGCGGCTACCAACACCCTAAATTTCCCATTTTCACTAACAGAATTTTCTACAGCAGTAATTACACCCCCAAAAGTACCATAAGATGCATTAGGCCAACCACTAAAAACTATTGCCGGAAATCCATCAAACCAAAAGCGAACTTTTTGACCTTTTTCTAATAATGGAAGATCAACAGGACGAACAAAAATTTCAACTGCATATTTTACATTATCAGGTACTATTTCAACAATCATTTCGCCATCTTTTAAAATTTCTCCAATACCTGCTTTCTTTGCTTTAGTGATTTGTCCGCTTTGTGGAGCCAAAATATAATAGAGTTTACTTCTTATATCATAGTTCATGTATTGGTTTTGCAATTTCGAAATTTCTCCTTGTCCGGTTGCAATTTGCGATAAAGATTGAAAACGATCTCCACTAGCTTTTGATATTTTTTCATTGTAATCTTGTACCGTTCCATTCATTTCTAATTGTAAGACGCCCAATTCTTGTTTGGCATTCAAGAATTTAATTTCTGCACTGGTTTTTTTAGCTATAGAATTTTGGTACGACATATTACGTTGCTCTAATTGTGTAAGAGAAACCAATCCGCTATCGTACATATTTTTCTGTCTTCTAAATTGTTCTGTTGCAATAGTGAAATCATTTTTTGCAGCAATCAAATCCATACTATCGCTTTGCACTTTCATGCGTTGTTGGCGAATTTTATTTTCAATTTGTGCAATCTTGAATATTCGTGCTTCTTCTAAAGCTTGCATTTGAGCGCCGGCAGTACCCACTTTACTTTTATAACTTTCTACCGTCATCTCTTTTGCGGTAAGTTGTTCTTGTGTACGCTTTAGTAAATTGGGGTCAAAATAATCTTCTTTAATTTCCGACAATTGTAAAATGGTATCACCCGCCTTAACATAATCACCTTCCTTAACATGCCATTTCACTACTTTACCCGGAATGATTGAATTGAGTTCTTGTGGCCTTTCCTCTTGTCGCAAGGTTGTAACAGTACCGGTAGCACGAATATTTTGCGTCCAAGGTAGAAATAGAAATAAAACAAATACAAGCAATATGCCTAGTACCCAATATTTAATCCTACTCTTTTTATTAATGGTGTAAATCGTTTTAAACGCCTTGAAAGGAGTAGTTGATAATAACGATTCAATATTTGCATTTACGTAATCCATTGTAGTCAGTGGTATTAAATGGTGTTTTTAATTGACGACCAATTGCCTATAGCTTTAATAGAGCCATTTTCGATATAAATAACTTTTGAACATGCCGAAGCAAATTGCTCATTGGTAGAAACAGCGATAACCGTATTTTGGCAATTTAAAAGATAGGTTAAAACATTATCGATACAATTTCTATCTAAATTTTCGAGTGGTTCCTCTAAGAGTAATAAACTGGGGTTGTTAACCAAAGCGCGCAACAATAAAATTTTGTGCACCATTTTCCTGGATAGTTTTTTACCCAATGGTTCTAACATCGTATTGAATCCATCCTTCATGGTGATTAAAAAATCGTCCAACTTTAATTGTTGTGCTAAATTTAAAATTTGTTCAACACTAATGGTAGGGTCACCCATTGTTACATTTTCTAATAACGTACCATGGAAAATATCTTGCTGACTAAGTAAGATGCCCGTATGTGCTCTAAGCGACGACAATTTATAATTGGAGAGCGGCGTACTATTGATTAAAATGCTGCCTTCAAATGAAGTGTATGAACCTGTAAGCAATCGCAATAAGGTAGATTTACCCGATCCCGGAGGCCCCATTATACAAACTTTTTCACCGGGCTGAATATTGAAATTGAGTTGTTGTAAAACGTAGCCTTTATAATCATTTTGATAATCAAATGAAACATTGTTCATTTGAACGGATAATCCTTTACCCTGCAAAACAATATCCATATTGCCATTTACTTCAATAGGTTTTTCTGTAACCTTACTGAGTTTTTCTACAGAAGTTAAAACATCGTATACTTTATCGAGATTAATAATGAGTTTTTCAACCGAATTAATGACCAATAAAATCACAATTTCAGCTGCAATGAATTGCCCGATATTGAGTTGTTGATCTACCAATAAAATACTACCTACAATAAGCATACCTGCAGTAATCAACACTTTAAAACCAATTAAACTCCAATATTGAAACAATAAGATTTTAAAATGACTGGTTCTACTTTCTAAATATCCGGTAACCAATTTGTCCGTGTTATCGATATGAAAAGTATTGTTGCGAGAGTATTTGAAAGAACTCACTACTCTTGCCATTTCTTCTAACCAACTGGCCACACTGTATTTATAATCACTTTCTTTCATGCTTGTTTCTAAACCTTTAGAACCCGATAATCGAATAATTAAGTAGATAATAGAAATCAATACTAAACCAAATACAATAAATATG
>JBMOEQ010000120.1:0-9315 GCA_049314655.1 Ferruginibacter sp.
AATAAAATTATTTCTACCTTCTCCTGTAGATATCATTAAATATTTTTGTTGTACCAATTCTAGCATGCTTAAGAATAAAAATATAGCATGTATTCTACTTTCACAGGTTTCAAATATTTTTTCAAAAGAAACCGTTTTTTCTTTTTTACACGTTTCAAGCATATGTTCGCGACTGCCTTCCATAGTGTAATTGTATTGCACTACAGTATGTACCGGCTTATTATTCCTTTCTTGTAAACGATGAACAACTTTTTCAAAAGCCTTCATCAGTTTAAACAATGTTACAGCTTGAATTTCTGTGCCTTCACCGGCTTCTTCACCAATTTGCGAAAGTTCTTTATGTAAATTGCCTCGCTTAATCATGAACATCCGCGTTTCTTCCATTTCGGCCATGCGTAAAGAAGCTTCCTTGAATTTTTTATATTCCAAAATTTTGTTCACCAACTCTTGCCTTGGATCAATTTCATTGCCTTGTGCGTCTAATTCTTTTCTTGGAATCAGCATCTTGGCTTTAATGCGCATGAGCGTGCTGATGAATAAAATAAATTCGCTACTTAATTCAATATTTAATTTTTCTGATTCGTGAATGAATTTCAAAAAATCATTGGTGATGGTGGTAATTGGAATATTATAAATATCCAATTCATCTCTTTCTATGAAAAAAAGGAGTAGGTCGAATGGACCTTCAAACTGATCGAGTTTAATTTGATACGTTTCGGTAGTCACGTGCTGAAATTATAGTAAAAAAAATCTCCCGCCTCAAATAAAGGCGGGAGACAAAAATATTGATTTGTAATCAGGAAATTAAAATTTGTAAGCAAAACCTACACCCAATGTGGATAATACTTGTAAACCGATGGTTTTAGAAGCTACATTAGGATTAACAGATTTTTGTTTGATATCATCATCATACAACATATCTAAAGTGTAGCTCACTTGAATCCATTTGTTCACCCTCATTTTGAATTGGTTAGTCCAGAATACATCAATATTCTGTGCATTTTTCAAATAGTTAGAATAAAGATCAATTTTGCTATACCAGTTTACATTTTTCAAGATGTCTTTTTTAGCAGTTGCTGTTACAAAAGCACCAAATTCGCCACGGTGTGGTTTAGCTGGATTAACGCCATATATAGTTGCTAACGGAGTTTCTATATTGCCATTAAATACACCGCCTTGAGCAGCATAGCTGTATGGGCCATTAGAAACAATCGTCCAACGTGTTGCTAAAGGAGAGCCGAATAAAGAGAACCAAGAATTTGGCTTCCAATCAACACCCGGTGCTACAACAATGTAAGCTGGAGCAAAAAAACCGGAATTTCTTCTTTTAGTAGTAGTTCCATAATAATCGTACTCATAACCACTGGTTAGCTGAGAACGTAATTGGCCTAAAACAGAATAGCTTACTTTTTTCCAATTTTTTGGTTGATAACCGAATTTGCTTAAAAAGTCGATACGATCATTGATTTTACGAACGCCTAAAGATGAAGTGTTGATTAAACCATAGTTAACATCTAAGATATTATCCCATGATTTTCTGCCCCACTTTTTAGATGCAAATGCATTTAAAGATGCAGCTGTAGAAAGAGAAAATTTATCGCCGCCGGCTGCAATCCAGTTGCTATTTCCTACTTGAGTAAGTGCAACACTGATGCTGCCACCTTTTTTCCATCCATTTTTTCCAACTTTACCTTCGTCTGTTTTAACCGTGGTGGTTGCTGTAGTTTGAATTTGTTTCACTGCAGCATCCTGTGCAACCAATACTTGCATACCTAAAGCAGTTACAGCAAGAAAACTTAAGATTCTTTTCATGTGTTTGTTTAATTTTTTCATTTGTCACATGTAACGCGCCGAGAAAACTCCTCGTTTGTGTTCTTTTTCAAAACACATGCTCATTGCATGTTAGTTTGGTGTTTATATAAAACAGCGACCCTCCACAAGGAAAGTCGCTGCGAAAATAGGATATATTTTTTATTTTTTAAGTGCATCTCTGATTTCTGTGAGCAATTTATCGGTAGAAGAGGGTTCAGCCGGGGCTTCTTCTTGCTTTTTCTTCATACTGTTAATGCCTTTAATCACCAAAAACATTACAAAAGCCACTATAATAAAGTTGATTATAGCCGTTAAAAAATCACCATATTTCACAACTATAGCTTCTGAAGTAGTTTTTCCTGCAGCATCAATAACCGCATCTTTTAATTTGAAAGTATATTTTGTTAGGTCCGAACCGCCAATAACACCAATAAAAGGTGATACCACGCCCTCTGTAAACGAAGTAATAACCTTTCCAAATGCACCGCCCATTACAAAAGCAACGGCAATATCTACCAAATTGCCTTTCATGGCAAAATCTTTGAATTCTTTAATGAAACCCATAATGTAATTTTTAAATGATTATTTTTTGATGTTAGTCGAACTTGAAGCTCGAATAGTTGTATGCTCTAAAATACAGTTTTTGATGCTATACAAGTTTGTTTTCGTTGCCATATTTTATTTTTCGTATTAAAAATTGACTTATTAAGATAATTAAAAGCATTTTTGCATGAATTATTTAGTGTGAACAAACAATTATTGAATTGGCTAACTTTTATTTTGCTTTCCATGATTTGGGGAAGCAGTTTCATATTAATGAAAATTGGGCTAGATAATCATTTAACACCTTATCAAATTGCAGCTTTAAGAATTGTTTCTTCGGGATTGGTTTTGGCACCAATGGCTTTAGTACATATCCGAAAAATACCACTCCGTCAACTTTTTATAGTTTTCTTATCCGGAACCTTGGGCAGTTTTATACCGGCTTTTTTATTTTGTATTGCAGAAGAAGGGATAGATAGTGCTCTTGCAGGAACACTAAATGCTTTAACGCCCATTTTTGTAATTATTACTGGAGCACTTTTTTTTAAAATAAGTACACCTCAACATAAAATTTGGGGAATTGCAATTGCATTTACCGGAAGTATTTTATTGTTACTCAGTAAAGCACATTTAGGGAACAATAAAGAAATGGGTTATGTGTTGTTTGTAATTTTTGCTACTTTTCTTTACGGCATCAATGTAAATATGGTTGCCAAATATTTACACAATTTAGGATCACTTACCATTGCTTCGGTAGCATTATCTTTAAATGCATTGCCCGCATTGGCTGTACTTATTTTTACGGGATATTTTCAATTAGATTTAACTACAACAGCAACCTTGAAAGCTACAGGCGCTGCAATAATATTGGGTGTTTTTGGTACAGCAATTGCCTCAGTATTTTTTTACATGTTAGTGAAAAGAGCTGGAGGAATTTTTGCTAGTATGGTAACCTATGGTATTCCTTTTGTAGCTATATTTTGGGGGATAATTTATAAAGAATCTTTTGGTTGGAAACAAGTAGCATGCTTGGTTGTAATACTTGCCGGTGTTTATTTAGCCAATAAAAAGCAAGTGAAATTGCGGTAAATTTATTCGCTTTACTTCTTATAGAATTTTCTTTGGGTACATCATATAAAAAAAGCCTTCAATGAAATTTGAAGGCTTTTTTTATATGTTAATTCAAAAAGATTATTTTCTTTTCGCTTTAGATTTTTTAGATGGCTTTTTTATCGGAACAACTGCTTGTTTATCTTGAACAGGTGTAGCAGTAACTTTTGGTAGTTTATCAAATTCTTCGGCTGTTAAAACATCACCAGTTAAAGTGATAGATTTAATTTCATCAACACCGGCAAATTTTACTGATAGGTGTTTTTCGAAATGACCGGCAGCAGCAGCATTGTAAGTTGCTTTAATAAAGCCGGTTTTAGTGGTTTCAACAGGAGCTTTTGTGTAATCAGACATTGTGCAACCGCAAGTTGGATTTGCTTGCTCAATAATTATCGGTTGCTTGCTGATATTCGTAAAAGTAAATGTTCCGGTTGTAGGAACACCTTGCTTTATTTTTCCAAAATCAATTGTTTCAGATTCAAATTTTGCAATATCACTTACTTTAGATTGTGCAAATACACACAAGCTGCTCACAATAATTGCAGCAGATAAGAAAACTTTTTTCATTGTAGTTTTATTTATTAAGTTAATTAATTCAATTCTTTTAAAGTACCTGCAGCTTTGTTTTCAGGTGCAGATGTAGCCGGAGTTTTCCAAACTTCACCTTTAATTAAAAATTGCTTTGATTTATTACCATTGTATGTAATGGTAATAGATTTGGTGAAAGGCCCTTCAGCAGCAGCATTATAGCCAACTGTAATTTTAGTGGATTCGCCATTTTTTAAAACTTTTTCCCTTTCCCATTCTGGGGTTGTACATCCACAACTTGCCTGTACATTATCAATCTTAATGGATTCATTTCCACCATTAGATACTTCAAAAATGTGTGTTACAGGTTTTCCTTGTGGAATTTTACCAAAATCGTACTCCGATTCTTTCAACTGCAAATCTTCTGCAGTTTTAACTTCAAGTACTTTTGCAGCAGCATTACTTTCTTTAGTAATTGGCTTAAGATCGTTTTCTGGTTTAGAAACTTTTGTTGCTTCTTGAGCTTGAACAAACAAACTCAAACAAGAAAGGGCAATTAGTGTAAATAATCTATTCATACTTAGTTTTTTTTCAATTATTGTTCCAAAGATACAAAATGCTTTAATTTCTTTTTAAATTGTTGCGGATTCTCCTTATTTTAACAATTCATCGGCCTTATCAATTATTTTTGTTCCATGAATACCCACCAACTAAGCGATGCTGCTTATCAAGAGAAACTAAGCTTTGATCATTTCCGCAATGAAGTGCTGAAAGATTACCGAATTGCCTTTATGAGTAGAGAAACCAGCTTATTGGGAAGGAAAGAAGTGCTTACAGGTAAAGCCAAATTTGGGATTTTTGGCGATGGAAAGGAAGTAGCACAGGTTGCTGTAGCCAAATTTTTTAAGCCTGGCGATTTTAGATCGGGCTATTACCGCGACCAAACCTTCATGTTTGCTGCAGGCATCACCAATGTAGAACAGTATTTTGCACAACTTTTTGCCGATCCGGATGTAAACAACGACCCGTTCAGTGCAGGCCGACAAATGAATGCACATTTTGCTACACCTAATGTAGATGCTGCCGGCAATTGGCTGCCGCTTACAAAAACCAAAAATAGCAGTAGCGATATGGCGCCAACAGCCGGACAAATGCCCCGTGCAGTTGGATTGGCTTTGGCTTCTAAACTATTTAGAAATAACCCGGCATTAAAACAACATCAACATTTAAGCGATAATGGCAATGAAATTTGCTTTTGTACCATTGGTGATGCTTCAACCAGCGAAGGCCATTTTTGGGAAGCAGTTAATGCGGCAGGTGTACAGCAAATTCCTATGGCTGTTTTTGTTTGGGATGATGGTTATGGCATCTCTGTACCCAAGCAATTTCAAACTACTAAAGGCTCCATTTCAGAAGCATTAAAAGGGTTTCAAAAAACACCCGACACAAACGGATTAGAAATTTACCGGTTAAAAGGTTGGGATTATGCTGGTATGTGCGAAGTGTTGGAACCGGCTATTCAAAAAATTAGAGATACACATACTCCGGCATTGTTTCATATAGAAGAAATTACACAGCCTCAAGGGCATTCTACATCGGGCAGTCACGAACGCTATAAATCTCCGGAAAGATTAGCTTGGGAAAAAGAATGGGATTGTATTCGTCAAATGAGAGAATGGATCATTACCAATGAATTGGCTTCCGATCAAGAAATTACTGAACTTGAAATGGACATCAAGCAATTTGTAAAAGACAGTAAAAACATTGCTTGGGGTAGGTATACACAACCCGTATTGGCTCAAATTCAACAACTCTTGCCTGTTTTGCAAGAAGGCACTCAATTATCCCATGGCGATTTGTCGGCGGAAATTCAAAAAACAGCCGATGTTTTGGCTGCGCTGAAAGAGCCTTCTCGAAGAGATGTGATGAAATACTTAGGTAAAATTGTACAGCTTTCACCTAATAATTTGGCCATACAAAATATCCATCAGCATTACCAAAATTTGAAACGAGAGAATGCTGCATTGTACAATTCATATTTATATAATGAAGGCCCAAAATCGGCATTAAAAGTTGAAGTTGAACCGGCGCATTACACAGAAGACGCACCATTGCTTAATGGCTATGAAGTGCTCAATAAATATTTCGACAACCTGTTTGCTTCCAATGAAAAAGTAGTGGCTTTTGGAGAAGATGTAGGTTATATTGGTGATGTAAACCAAGGCTTCAGTGGATTACAAGAAAAATATGGTAATAATAGAATTTTTGATACCGGTATTAGAGAATTAACCATTATGGGACAAGGCATAGGATTGGCTTTACGTGGATTGCGCCCTATTGCCGAAATTCAATACCTCGATTATCTTTTATATGGCTTACAACCTTTAAGTGATGATGTTGCAACTACGCATTTTAGAACAGCGGGTAAACAAAGTTGTCCGCTCATAGTACGTACCCGTGGCCATCGTTTAGAAGGCATTTGGCATAGTGGTTCACCAATGGGGATGATTATTAATGCCTTGCGGGGATTGTATGTTTGTGTGCCACGCAATATGGTACAAGCCGTTGGTATGTACAATACATTATTGGAAGCCAACGATCCTGCCCTTATTATAGAATGTTTAAATGGGTATCGACTAAAAGAAAAATTACCCAGCAACCTTCAAACCATGCGTATCCCGTTGGGTATTCCGGAAGTGTTAAAGGCTGGAGATGATATTACCATTGTGTCTTATGGATCTACTTTACGTATTGTAATGGACGCAACTCAAACATTAGAAAAAGCCGGCATTCATTGCGAAGTAATTGATGTACAAACTTTATTGCCTTTTGATATTCACCATAGCATCAAAGCATCTTTGGAAAAAACCAGTAGAATTGTTTTTGTAGATGAAGATGTACCCGGCGGAGCTGCAGCATATATGTACAATCAAGTGTTGGAAGTGCAACAAGGTTACCGACTATTAGATACAACTCCAAGAACAATTACTGCACAACCGCATCGACCTTCTTATGCAAGTGATGGCGATTATTTTAGTAAACCTAATGCCGAAGATATTGTTGCGGTAATTCTTGAAATGATGGCCGAATAACAATTCGTTTTAAGTATACCGAAAATAAAAAAGCTCAATTGCACTTATTATTTGCAATTGAGCTTTTCTTTTTATGCGGATAATTTATTTCAGGTTATGATATACTTTTTGAACATCATCGTCTTGCTCTAACTTATCTACCAATTTTAAAACATCGTTCGCTTGTTCTTCCGAAAGTTCGGTTGTATTCATCGGAATTCGGGTGAGTTCGGCCGTTACCACTTCAATGCCTTTTTCTTCTAAAGCTTTGTTCATGTGGCCAAATTCGTTGAAAGCAGTTCTAATTACAATATTGCCTTCACTGTCTTCTCCAATTTCTTCCAAACCGTAGTCGATTAATTCTAACTCTAATTCATCAATATTTTGACCGGTATTTTTTATTTTAAATTCGCCCATTCTATTAAATGTAAAAGCAACACTACCACTGGTGCCTAAAGTACCGCCGCTTTTGGTAAAGTGCATTCTTACATTAGCAACTGTGCGGGTGGTATTATCAGTTGCTGTTTCTACTAAAACAGCAACACCATGGGGCGCATAACCTTCGTACACCACTTCTTCATAACTGCTGGTATCTTTACCCATTGCCCTTTTGATAGCCGCTTCTACACGGTCTTTAGGCATGTTACAAGCTTTAGCATTGAGGTAACATCTACGCAATGCAGGGTTATTATCAGGATCGGGACCACTGGCTTTAACAGCAATGGCAATCTCTTTACCAATACGGGTAAAATTTTTAGCCATTTTATCCCAACGGGCAAACATGGCGCTTTTTCTTACTTCAAATATCCTTCCCATAATCTTTATTATTTAGGTGATTCAACTCCTTTAGGGCTGCAAAATTACGGATTTAAGTTTTCTCCCAAAAGCTTTGGGAGTTCTATTTGTTGATTTTTCATTGCTTCAATCATTTGTGATGCAAATTGGCTTAATATGAAACAATTCGGGCAGAAGTAAAGGTTGCATTAAGGTTATACTTAATTTTAACCTTATGCAATCTCCGCTTTTACAAGTTGATGGGTTAACGATAAATTTTGAAACCGCTAATGGCTTTTTCTCGGCAGTTAAAGATGTTTCGTTTCAATTAAACAGCGGTGAAACTTTAGCCATTGTAGGCGAATCGGGTTCGGGCAAATCAGTTACAGCATTAAGTATCCTTCAATTGCTTTCTTCTAAGGCTTCTATTAAAGGAAATATAATCTTTAGAAGAGATGCACAAACAGCAATTCCATTACACGCCCCATCGGCTAACGCAAAATTTCATTATAGAGGGAAAGATATTGCCATGATTTTTCAAGAGCCCATGACGGCTTTAAATCCGGTTTATACTTGCGGCAATCAAGTGATAGAATCTATACAGCTACATCAGCACCTCGATAAAAAAGCAGCCAAAGCCGCAACTATTGAATTGTTTAAAAAAGTAGAATTGCCCAATCCGGAGGCTATGTTTAATCGTTATCCGCATGAATTGAGTGGCGGACAAAAACAACGGGTAATGATTGCTATGGCCATAAGTGGAAACCCATCTTTACTTATTGCCGATGAACCTACTACCGCATTAGATGTTACCGTACAAAAAAGTATCATTACCCTTCTCCAATCGCTTCAACAGCAAATGGGGATGGCAATTATTTTTATTACACACGATTTAGGGTTAGTTGCAGATATTGCCAACACCGTTTTAGTAATGCAAAATGGGGTTGCCGTAGAAATGGGAGAAACCGCTTCTGTTTTCAATGCACCAAAAGCTTTGTATACCCAAGCACTGTTGGCATGTAGAGTAGCGTTATATGAAAAAGGACAACGGTTACCGGTAGTGGCTCAATGGTTATCGGGCAATACACCATCTCTTTCAACATCATCTGAAGTTTCCGTTTCAAACCCTACTCTTTATTCCTCAACGCCAATACTTCAAGTAAAAGATTTGGAAGTAGGATACACCACAAAATCTTCCATTTTTAAAAGGCAATCGGCTCCTGTTTTTAAAGCTGTTAACGGGGTTAGTTTTGATGTTTTTGAAGGCGAAACGGTGGGATTGGTAGGCGAAAGTGGTTGCGGAAAAACAACTGTTGGTAAAGCTATTTTACAATTGATACAAGCCAATAAAGGCAGTATACAACTGAATGGTACCGAATTAAATACTTTGTCGGGTGCTGCATTAAGGGCAATGCGTAAAAATTTACAAATTGTTTTTCAAGATCCTTATGGGTCATTAAATCCTCGTTTAACCATT
>JBMOEQ010000121.1:0-9294 GCA_049314655.1 Ferruginibacter sp.
TATTACTCTTATTTATATTTTTTATTCTGTCTGCCTTCGCCCAAGATGCCGGAAACGATAAAGACACTTTTTTCTTGTCGAGGAAGAAGGGATTGATTGGGCAAATTGCGAAAAGTATTTCAATTTCTCCCATACAACAAGTACCGGTTAATATGGCTAATCCATATCTTATCCATACCGGAAAAAAAATTAGAAATATAGAGGTTTTAGCATTTGGTTTTGAACGTAATATTTATGATACGAATTTGATTAAGAATTCGGCCGGAGTTCGATTTGCGAATGCATTGCATAAGAATACCACAATTAAAATAATCAGAAATAATTTATTTTTTAGAGAAGCCGATTTAATTCAGCCTTACCTTTTGGCTGATAATGAAAGACATTTACGGGAGCAGGTTTTTATTCAAGATGCTCGAATCATCATCTTAACTATACCCAATAATGATTTTTTAGTAGATGTACTTGTTATTACGAAGGACGTATTTTCTTTAGGTTTTAATGTAAATATGAGCAGCTTAAAAAAGATGCAGTTTGAGTTTAGAGAAGACAATGTTGCCGGATCGGGTTCAAAAATAGGATGGAGTACATTTTATCAATCCGGAAGGCATCCTTCCTTTGGGCATGGGGCTCAATTGGTGAAACGCAATATCAAGGGCTCATTCATAGATTGGAACATAGGTTTTCAAACCTTTAAAAGATCTTTTACCAGTGGAAAAAATGAAGAAGTATATTTCTTTAATCGTTTCGAAAAGCCCTTGGTATCTGCCTATATAAAATGGATAGGCGCCGCAGATTTAGGCTATTTTAGAACAAATGATGCTTATAGAATGGATAGTATCTATTTAAAGGATTTTAGATACAGTTATCAAAATGCGGATGTTTGGTTTGGTTATAATTTTGGCAGCAATTTACTTCGATATAAAAATATACAATCAAGGGTTCGTAAGCTTATAGCGGTAAGAGGGTTTTATCAACATTTTGATAGGGTTCCTATATCTTTCCAACGAAATTATGATTTTCGCTTTGCCAACATCAAGGGATTTTTAACCTCCTTTAACGTATTTAAACAAAATTTTTATAGAACCAATTTCATTTATGGATTTGGGCGTAATGAAGATGTGCCCGAAGGTTTTAGTGCTGCAATTATTGCCGGGTGGACCAATAAACAACAACGCGAACGTACCTATTATGGTATTGAATCGCAGTTTAGCAATTTTTCTAAAAAAGGATTTTACAGTGCCTATACTTTTAGATTAGGGTCTTATTTTAGTGATCGACATGCAGAAGATATTGATCTTCTATTCAATGTAGATCATTTTACACGATTAAAAAGAATGAATACCAAATGGTACAATAGAAACTTTTTCAGTTTTGGATTTACACGTCAGTTTAATTCGGTATTAAATCCACCATTGGTATTGCAAAGTATTTTTGGGTTGCCGTATTTTAATAACGGAAATATTGCGGCTGATTTAAGAACCACAGTAAAAGCCGAAACGGTGTTTTATCATTTACGTAAATTTTTAGGATTTAGAATGGCGCCGTTTCTATTTGGAGATTTATGTGTTATTAAAGGAACGAATACGATGTGGAGCAAATCCGAAATTTTTAGTGCTTTAGGAGGAGGAATACGAACTAGAAATGAGAATTTAACTTTTGGTACAATTGAATTTAAAGGTTTCTATTTTCCCAGAACAATACCCGGAATGAAGAATTTTAGGTTCGAAATCACTTCTAATCTGCGCTTTAAGTACAGTAATAGCTTTATTAGAAAGCCCGATTTTGTGTTGCCGAATTAAATCAAAGAAAAATATGGATGAATATTTGCAGATACAATTAATAAATTGTTAACTTACAGCCGTAAAAAAAAATGTTCCTCCGTAGAAACGGAAGAACTTTAACGATTGCTTGCCATATGAAAATTCTTAATATTATTTATTAGTCTAACTATACAATTTTTTCTTTTGCAACTTTAACGATTGGTTGCTTTTTTCTTTAACGATTGCCTGCTATTTTTATTTCCGCACGCCTTACTAATACAAAAGTAAGGTGTGCTTTTTTATGTTGATGATTAACTTTGAGGTGGTTTAATTATCAGCAACGAAGGGTAGATGCCCTTAAACCATTGAAAACACTGTATTTAGGCAAAATTTATTCATTATGCCCAACCGATTAACTGATGCCCTTTTTCAACTTGTTCAATCCCTTGAAAAGGCTGAAAAAAGGAATTTTAAATTATATATTAAGCGAAATTCTGGAAATGAAGACCTAAAAATCATTGAATTATTTGATGCTTTAGAGAAGATTACAGAATACGATGAAGTGGTTTTATTAAAAAAGCTAAAATCTATACAAAAACCGCAATTGGCTAATGTAAAAGCCCATCTATATAGACAATTATTATCAAGCTTACGACTTTTGAAAACTGCAGATAGTATTGATATGCAGCTCAACGAACAGCTCGATTATGCTAGAATATTATATAACAAAGGGCTATACCACCAAAGTTTAAAGATTTTAGAAAAGCTAAAAGAAACCGCAAAAATTCATTACAAATACAATTTTTTAACCCAGGTAATTTCATGGGAAAAGAAAATTGAATCCTTGCATATTACACGAAGCATGTTGAACAGAGGCGAACTCTTAAGCAATGAAGCTTTGGAAGTTAACGCACGGGTAACTATGGTATCTAAGCTCTCTAATCTTTCTGTTCGATTGTATGGCTGGTATATAAAAAATGGCCATGCTCGTACAGAAGAAGATGAAGCAGGTGTAAAATCTTTTCTACAAGAAAATATGCCGCCTGATGCATTTTTGCAAACTGGTTTTTACGAACGTTTATACCTATTTCAATGTTATTGTTGGTATGCTTTTATTCGTCAGGATTTTTTAATGTATTATCGGTATGCTAGAAAGTGGGTAGAGATTTTTAGTGCACAACCTTTGATGATAAAAGTAGAAACAGGTTATTTTATTAAAGGGATGCACAACTTATTAAATGCCCATTTCGATTTAAGAAATTTTACAGGGTTTAATAAAACATTGGAACAATTTGAATTATTTGCACAATCGGATTTTGCGCAAAAGCACGATAACCATCGCATCCAAAGTTTCATCTATATCAACAGTGCCAAGTTGAATCATCACTTCATGCTAGGAACTTTTTCGGAGGGATTAAAACTGGTGCCATTAATAGAAGAAAAACTACAAGAGTATGAGTTGTATCTCGATCCACATCGAATACTAGTATTTAATTATAAAATTGCCAATTTGTATTTTGGTAATGGCGATTATTCAACATCTATAGATTATTTACAAAAAATAATTAATGGCGATACAGCATTGCGAACCGATTTACAATGTTTTGCTCGCTTATTACATTTAATGGCACATTACGAATTGAATAATGATGATATCATGGAATCATTAACAAAATCGGTTTATCGTTTTATGGCCAAGATGCAAAACTTAACCATTGTTGAAGAAGAGATTTTTAAGTTTTTGAAAACTAGTTTCCAAGTGCCAAAATCAAAGCTTATGCCTGCTTTGGAAGCATTTTTATCCAATATAAAAAAACTAGAAAACAATCGTTATCAAACCCGAACATTTGCTTATTTAGATGTTATTTCTTGGGTAGAAAGTAAAGTGTATAAAAAAACATTGGCACAAATTATTCGAGAAAAATATTTGGCAAAGCAGAAACACAAGTAAATATTACTCAACGTATTTGATCAACTGTGAAAAAGTATCGGTTTTCAAATCTGTAATTGATATTATCTGAGGATTAAATCGATGTAAACTGTACTGCGCTATACAATCGTTAACCAACGTGTTTCGGATTACGAGAATTACCGGAGCAACTAAATCATTTAAGGAAAACAGCTTTTTAATAATTACATCAAATCCTTTTTGGCTGAGCTCCAGTGGGCCAACTTCATCTATTATGATAGTATGATGCTCTGCTGAACTAATGGCATTTTCAATAATTTGTATAGCAAGCTGAAATGCCTTTTCACTAAATACATACTGACCAATATGCAATGTGTTTAATTCATTTGCCACTGCAAGCATTTTAAAGGATTGATTGGTTTTGAGGTTAAAGAAAACTCTTTCATCATTTTCAATTGGACTTAATATGCCGGCACAATTATTTGTTTTACACCAATTTTTAAGTGCTGTAGTTTTACCGCTATGTTTTTCGCCGGTTAATATAATCAACGGATAGTTATTCATGTATGGGTTGAAACAAAGTGTGTGTGATGATTATTTTTAGGGTAGTTTTCAATCTTTGAATAAAGCCTAAATTATTGGTACTCTGCCAAGCTGCTTTTATATGCTGAATAGTTTCTGGTAAAATAGTTGAAATCATTTCAATATCACTTTGCTTGTTTGCGTTTTTTTTATCTAACCATTGTTTTAGCCATCGGTTAAATAGCGGCCCTATAATTAAATACCAAATCAAAACAATAATTAATGCTCTAATGATTACCCATAACACCAATTGTTTAGATAGAAATGCTTGGTGCGGATATAGTAATGCTTGCAAATAAAAAAGGATCAATATGCCAAACATTACCCAAAGTAAAACATGTAATTTCTTTTTCTTTTTATTGTTTATTATAATGTTTGCTGTAGTATAGTTTGAATGTGATGCTATTGAATAACGTTGAGCAATGTGCCATCCGTTTGCCTTTTTTAAAATAAGGTAAGCAATCCATCCTGCAAAAAAACCTAGTACAATATGCAACAATGTATAGAGGAATGCAATTTTAAAAAGTATATCTTGAAATTGATGCATGGAAAAAAAACGATTTAAGGATTCATTCAATGCTGTCCAGAAATCTTTTCCATATACTAACCACATTAATAGCAATCGTTGAAATGCCGATTCTAATAAGGCAATACAGCCAAATACAGGGAACATTATCCAATGCCAAGATTTTTTAGAAAGTAAAATGCTGCCTAATAATCCTTGAAATGCAACGGCAATATAGGCAGTAGGTGGACTATAAGGACTCAATAGCATTTTAAAAAGTGCAACTAATAAAGTAGCTTTTAAAATGCTGTTTTTTGAGGTAGTAGATCCTGCTAAAAGGCAAATACAAATTACTGCGGCACTACCAATCATCAATCCTGTTATAGGGATTTTTAGACCATGTAAAATTCCTCCCGCAAAAGCTTCAACGAATATCCATAAAGCGGTAAGGCGATAAAAAATAGACTTTTCAGTAGTGCTTATAATGCCATTGTTCATTTATGCAATTATTGTAACTTTAAAACTTAACACAAATATATTTTGGTAAAGTTTATACTTAATGAAAAAGAAATCAGTAGCGGCCTTTCAAAAGGAATGCCATTGCTTGATTTTATTCGATATCAGCAACATCTTACCGGAACAAAGATAGGTTGCCGTGAGGGTGATTGTGGCGCTTGTACCATTTTAACAGGAGAAATTGAAAATGGACAATTGGTTTACCGTTCTGCAACTTCTTGTTTAATGGCATTGGGAAATGCACATGGTAAACATATTGTTACGGTTGAAGGCGTTAATTTAAATGGTCTCAATTTTATTCAGCAAGCATTTACTAATGAAGGGGCTTCGCAATGTGGTTATTGTACTCCGGGATTTATTGTAAGCTTGGCAGGATACGCACTCAATCATACGCATGCTTCACCGGAAGGAGCTATAGATGCAGTAAATGGAAATATTTGCAGATGTACCGGTTATAAATCTATTGAAAGAGCTTCTGCTACATTGGCGCTTTTATTGCAAAAAAGGAAAAGTGAAACGCTGATACAATTTGCAGTTTATCAACAAATTTTACCTGCTTATTTTTTAACCATTCAAGATCGTTTGACGCAATTGTTGCCTACAAAAATTAAACTTGAAAAAAAGGAAGGCCAAATTATTAGAGCATTGGGTGGAGGAACAGATCTTTATGTTCAAAAGCATGATGATATGCTTGATGCTGATATTGATTTTTTATTGGATAAAACGCATTTACATGGCATAGAACAAATTGGAGAAAATTGTGTAATGGGAGCAGCCGTTACGGTTACAGATATGTTAGAGTCGCCTGTTTTTAACCAGTACTTTCCAAGATTGAAAGCACATATCAAATTGGTGTCTTCTACGCCCATTCGAAATATGGCAACCATTGCCGGTAATTTTATCAATGGCTCTCCTATAGGCGATTTTACCATTTTCTTTTTAGCATTGGATGCACAAATCGTTTTAACAAACGGACAACATTCAAGGACATTGCCATTAAGGGAATTGTATAAAGGCTATAAAACATTGAATAAAACTGCAGATGAAATAGTAGAACAAGTGATCTTCCGTTTGCCGGATGAACATACACAATTCAATTTTGAGAAAGTAAGTAAACGTATCCATTTAGATATTGCTAGTGTAAATACTGCTATTCAAATTAAAGTTGAAAATGGCGTTATTTTGTCTGCCGGAATTTCTGCTGGTGGTGTTGGCCCAATTCCGTTATATCTTCAAAACTCATCTGCTTTTCTTTTAAATAAAATTTTATCGCCTACATTGGTTGATGAATTGATGGAATTGGTTCAACAAGAAATTCAACCAATGAGTGATGCAAGAGGCACTTCAACTTACAAGCGTTTATTATTAGCGCAATTAATAAAAGCACATTTTTTTCAATTATATCCCGAGGCTTTTCTATAAATACAAATTGTTATGATGAAAAACATTGACTCCGAAGCGCATACAATGGGAGCGTCGGTTTATTTAGATGATATACCAGAACTTTCCGGCACATTGCATGCTGCATGTTTTGATGCCAGTATTGCACATGCTAAAATCATTCATTTAGATATTGAAGCTGCAGAAAAAAGCCATGGAGTAGTTAAAGTAATTCTTGCAAAAGATATTCCGGGTATAAATCAAATTGGAGGTATTATTCCTGATGAACCTTTATTGGCCGATGATCATGTACATTTTTGTGGAATGCCCATTGCATTGGTTGTTGCAGAAACAGCTCACCAGGCAAGGGTTGCACTTAAAAAAATTAAAATAGAATTTGAAGCATTACCCATTATTACCGATCCAAGAGAAGCTGCTGCTAAAGGCGAGTTGATTGTGCCGCCAAGAACTTTTAAAATTGGAGAATCTGCATCGGCATTCAACCATTGCAAATATGTAGTTGAGGGTAAGGTTGATATTAATGGGCAAGAACATTTATATATTGAAACCCAAGGCGCCTATACAATACCGTTAGAACATGGCGTAATAAAAGTTTATTCTTCTACGCAAGGACCAACAGCAGTACAAAAAGCTGTAAGCAAAACAACAGGTTTGCCAATGCATAAAGTAGAAGTAGATGTAACACGGTTGGGTGGTGGTTTTGGAGGAAAAGAAGATCAAGCCAATACTTGGGCCGCATTATGTGCAGTAGCCACACATTTAACCAAACGCCCGGTTAAATATGCATTGCATCGGATGGAGGATATGCGTATGACAGGGAAACGACATCCTTATTCGGCTGATTATAAAATTGGTTTAAAAGCAGATTATACTATTGATGCTTATGAAGTAACTTTTTATCAAAATGCCGGTGCTTCGGCAGATTTATCTCCGGCAGTTTTAGAGCGCACCTTATTTCATTGTACCAATACATACTACATTCCCCATGTAACTGCAACAGCGTATAGTTGCAGAACAAATTTGCCACCGAATACAGCTTTTCGCGGTTTTGGCGGTCCACAAGGTGTTTTTGTTATTGAAGCTGCCATTAATAAAGTTGCCGACGAACTTGGCATTGATGCGGCATTGATACAAGCAAAAAATTTACTTGAAACAGGAGATGAGTTTCCTTTTGGACAAAAAGTAGTGAGTGAGGCTAAAGCATGTTGGACTAAACTACATACACATTTTGAAGTGGAACAGGTGAAGGCATCAATTGAAGCATATAATGCCACGCATCATCATTTTAAAAAAGGAATGGCTTTAACGCCCATCTGTTTTGGCATTTCTTTTACCAATACCATGATGAACCAAGCAAGGGCATTGGTACATATTTATACAGATGGAAGTATTGCGGTAAGTACAGGTGCTGTAGAAATGGGCCAGGGCGTAAATACAAAAATGCTTCAAGTTGCGGCATCAATATTATCCGTAAAACCACAACGCATCACCATTAATTCTACTAATACCTATCGCATAGCCAATACATCTCCAAGTGCTGCAAGTGCTACGGCCGATTTAAATGGCAAGGCAGTTCAAATGGCTTGTATAACTTTAATGGAACGCTTAACAACTTTGGCCGCTACTGTATTAAATGTAGAGGCTGCTTCCATTCGAATAGGAAATGAACAAGTATTTGTTTTAGATAAGGCTACTCATTTAGATTGGAATGCACTTATTCAATTAGCCTATGCCAATAGGATTAGTTTATCGGAACATGCACATTATGCTACACCAGATATTCATTTCGATAAATCCATTGAAAAAGGACATCCATTTGCCTATCATGTTTTTGGCACAGCATTGATAACGGTTACGGTTGATTGCATAAGAGGAAATTATGTTATTGATGAAGCTAAAATTGTACATGATTATGGCAATAGTATGAATCCGCACATTGATAAAGGACAAATTGAAGGAGGTTTAGCACAAGGAATAGGTTGGATGACGATTGAAGAAATTGTTTATGATGAAATGGGTAAACTGCGTTCAAATGCTTTATCAACTTATAAAGTGCCTGATATTTACAGTGTTCCTAAAACGGTTGAAATATTGCCTTTAGAAACAGCAAAAGACAATTTAGCCATCTTTCAATCGAAAGCAGTGGGTGAGCCCCCATTGTTATATGGAATAGGCGCATACTTTGCAATTAGAAATGCTGTTAAAGCTTTTAATCCTTCTATCCAGCCACCATTTCATACACCCTTTACGCCCGAAAAAGTATTGCTCAATCTTTATGCTGCTGCTGCAGATGCTTTACATTTAAAATACAGTTAGCTTAAACAATTCATGCAACGGAAAATTGATACTTGGCAATTTATTCTAAATAATTTCCATGAAAATTTGGAAACGGTTTTGTTATTTGTTTTGGAAAGCAAAGGAAGTAGTCCGGGTAGATATGGCTTTTTTATGGCCATTAATTCAGTTGGTGAAATGATGGGCTCTTTAGGAGGCGGAATAATGGAACATAAATTTGTGGAACTAGCTAAAACTCGTTTTAATAAAGCCGATACTACAGTCTCTATTCATCCTCAAGTACATAATAAAGCTGCCGATAAAAATCAAAGTGGCATGATCTGTTC
>JBMOEQ010000122.1:0-9250 GCA_049314655.1 Ferruginibacter sp.
TCTTCCGATCTTCAGCTACACAACATTATTTACATGTAAGAACGGTTTGTGGAGCTGCATTTAGCTCTTGGACAACAATTAGTTTTACCACTTCATGTGTTGCTACCAATATTCCATATTCAGAAAATTTTGATGGGGTTACCGCACCTGCAATTCCTACTTGTATAACAGTTCAAAATGTGAATGCAAGCAATACGTGGGGTACTTATAGTACACCTGCTGCAATTATTATTGGAGCCCCCAATTCTATGGTGTATACCTATAATAGTACTGTAGCAGCGGATGATTGGTTTTATACCCAAGGATTAAATTTAACTGCGGGTGTATCTTATCGATTATCCTTTAAATGGAAGAGCAACCCTGGTTTCCCAGAGAGTTTTGAAGTTAAATATGGTTCAGGTTCTAATGCAGCATCTATGACAGCAGGTACTTTATATACCAATGCATCTGCAGGAAATAGTACAGCACAAACACAAACTGCTGATTTTATTCCTTCTGCATCTGGTGTTTATTATATCGGTTTTCATTGTAATTCTGCTGCCGACTTAGATTTCTTAGCTATTGATGATATAACTGTTGATTTATCTCCATCTTGTGCAAATCCAACAGGATTGTCTGCTTTACCAACAGGAACAGGAACAACAGCTGATTTAGCATGGGTTGCACCGGGTTTAGGTTCTCCTACAGGATACGAGTGGGCAGTAAACGCTTCTGCTACACCTCCAGCTTCTGGAACTTTAACTACAGGCACAACTGCTAATGCTACAGGCTTAACTGCCGGTTCTACCTATTATTTACATGTAAGAACTGAATGTGGAACGGGTACTTATTCAAGTTGGTCTACCATATTGTTTAGTACTGTTGTAAATGATGAAGCATGTGGAGCAATTCCTTTAACATTAGGTGGCCCAGCATCTTGTGCAAATACAACAACAGCAACTTCTATAGCTGATCCTACTTTACCAGGTGCATGTAGTTCTCCTAATAATACTTTATGGTATTCGTATACGCCTAGTACAACAGGTACTGCAATTGTAAGAACAGAGATTCCTTCAGGATCTTCTAATGGATTGAGTGGATGGTTAGCCATATATACAGCAACAGGTACTTGTCCTAGTTTAACACTTACAGCTTTGGCCGGTTCAGCTTGTCAATCATTTGGACCAACAGCCGGTGATGTAGATAGTTTAACTACACCGGTACTTACCGCAGGTACTACTTATTATTTTATGATTGATGGTGTAGCAGGCGATGTTGGAGATTTCTGTATCAATATTATTGCTCCTCCTGCTGCTCCTACATGTACTACTAATATTAGTCCTGCAGATGGCGCTACTGGAGTAGTAATTTCCCCAGCTCCTTCCATTACTTGGAATGCTGCAGCCAATGCTACATCTTATGATGTATATTTTGGAACAGTAAATCCTCCTACTACTTTAATTGGTAATATAGCCGCAACCACTGTTCAAATAACCGGATTACAATACGATTCTACTTATTATTGGTATATCGCTCCAAGAAATGCTGGTGGTGCTGCAGTTGGATGTTCTACTTCTGTAACATCATTTACTGCACAAAGCATTCCTCCTGATTGTGTTCCACTAACTACAAGTGGTTGTACATTATCGGATCGTTTAGAATTGTTCCGCTTAAAAGGTGAAACTTCAGAATTAAACATCAATACCGGAACAACCTGTTCAGCAACTGCATATACAGATAGTACCGACCATGCTGTTATAATTGATTTAGCTAGAGGTAAGTCTTATTGGGGACAAATGAAAGCTGGAGCAACCGGCGATTACCTTACCGTTTGGTTAGATGCAAATGATAACGGAGTTTATGAAGACACAGAAAGATTGATGAACAATTTTGCAATGTCAACTTCAATTACAAACTTCAATTTGTTTATTCCATTATCAACTGCTGCAGGAAATCATAAACTAAGAGCAAGATTGGTTTGGTATGCAACAGCTCCTACTGTTTTAACTACTCCATGTGGAAATTATGCTTATAGCGATACTAAAGATTTCATAGTGAATATTTCAACCAGTGGTTCTTCTTATGTAGTTTCTAGTTATACGCCTGCTGGCGCTTGTTTTGTAGGCGGTGGAGATATTGTTATTGATTCAGCATCTAATAACAACTTGGGTTATGTTCCTTTAGTGGACAGTTTGAATGCTTTAATAGTTCAAGTATATCCACAAGGCAACAATTTAGGTAAAGTTTCGGCGAGCTATTTTATCAATACTGGAGCAGTTAGACAATCATCAACAGGCATTTATTATTTAGATAGAAATATTACTGTTACAGCAACTAAACAACCTGTAACACCATATAATATTCGTTTGCCTTTTAAAAATTCTGAATTGAATGCTTTAATTGCACAACCGGGATCAGGGGTAACCAGTCAGTTTGATTTGGTTGTTACTAAAAACGACAATACTTGTTTAAGCGCTATTAATACAGTTGGCGCAAGTGCTGCTTTATATATCCCTACAGGATTTGGCACAATTTCGGGAGATTATTTCCTCGATTTTACCAATGTTACCGGATTCTCTAGTTTCTATTTCCATGGTGGTTCAACAGTAATACCAATTAACATTGAGTACTTTACCGGTACAAAACAAGGCAATAACAATTTGTTAGATTGGAAAGTTAGTTGCAGCAACACACCAAATGTTACGCTTACTTTAGAAAGAAGCGCAGATTCAAGAACATTCAGTGCAGTGTATGCTTTAACAACAACAGCTTCTCGTTGTTTGCAACCGTTCAGCTATACTGATACACGTGCTTTAGCCGGTATTAATTATTATCGTATTAAAATGACCGAATCTAATGGTACTACATCTTACAGTAGTATTGTTGCTTTGTTGAATAAGAATAAAGGTTTAGAATTGGTTAATGTTGCACCAAACCCAACGCGTGGTCAATTTAAATTGAATATCATCTCTTCTACAAACCAAAAAATGGATGTAGTAATCAGCGATGTTCAAGGAAGAATCATTCGTACAAAATCGGTTACTTTAACCAATGGTTTAAATGCAATTGATATGGATGTAATGAATATGGCTGCGGGCAATTACCAAGTTTATGGTATTTCTGCAGAAGGCAAAACCAAGCCTATTAAGTTCATTAAACAATAATTGATTTAATTAAAAATAGAAAGCCGTTCGTTAAATGCGAACGGCTTTTTTATTTTGGTATAATTTAAAAAAAATTTGACCCTATTTAATAGATTACTTTGCTGTAATGGGAATTGAAAAACTGAATGTGGCACCTTTTCCTAGTGCAGCATCTACCCAAATTTTTCCGTTATAACGTTCAACAATTTTTTTACAAACAGACAATCCAATACCTGTTCCACTATATTCGTCTTTATTATGTAACCGTTGAAATATTTGAAAAATTTTATCTTTAAAAATTGGATCAATTCCAATACCATTGTCTTGCACATGAATCACCCATTCTTTATCAAGTTGTTCTCCGGAAAAAATAATTTGAAGTTTTTCTTGGCTTCTATATTTGATGGCATTGCTTAATAAATTCTGTAAAAGCTGTGCCATTGCTGATTTACCTGCACGTACAATTGGTAAAGGATGAATAATAACATCTGCACCAATTAATTCTAAATCAAATTTAAACAGTTGCAATATATCCTTTAAAACTTCTTCTACATTCACTTCTTCATAGGTAAGCACACCTGTAGATGTTCTAGAATATTCCAACAAATCACTAATCATTTTTTTCATTCTACTGGCACCGTCGGTTGCAAAATGAATGTAATTACGCGCTTCCTCATCTACCAAATGGGTATACTTCCGTTCAAAAAGCTGAAGAAAACTCGATACCATTCTTAATGGTTCTTGCAAATCGTGTGAAGCAACAAATGCAAATTTTTCTAACTCTTTATTGGTATAAATGAGCTCTTCCGTTTTTTGCTTCAACACCAAATTGGTTTCTTTCAATGCTTGTTCTGCCTTTTTGCGATCGGTAATATTTTCTTTTACAGCTACGAAATGAGTTATGCGCCCATCTTCATTTACAATTGGAGAAATGCTGGCAAATTCCCAATACAAATCGCCATTTTTCTTTTTATTACAAAACTCACCTTTCCATTCAGTAAAATTGGTTATTTCGTTCCACATTACTTTATAGGCATCGTCATCTGTATACCCAGATTTTAATATGCGTGGATTTTGCCCATACGCTTCTTCAAAAGTATAACCGGTTAATTTGCAAAATGCAGGATTTACAAATTCAATATTGCCTTCTAAATTGGTTATTACAATGGATGCGCTACTTTGTAAAACTGCTTGAGATAATTTTTGAATTTGCGTTTCATTAATCTTGCGCTTCTCATTGATAACAATAGCATTTAAAGCATAACTGATATTTTCGGTTATGCGCACAAGTAGTAATAATTCTTCTTCGTTGAAAAAATCAGGCCTATCCGCATATATTGTTAAAATGGAAACAACTTTATCTTCTACAATAATGGGTAATGCTATGGAAGATAAATAACCTCTTTTTAAAGCCTCTTCTCGCCAAATAACCATTGCAGGGTCATGTTCAATATCGTTAGAATAATAGTATTTTCCTTCACGAATGGCTTTGCCCGATGGTCCCCTTCCTTCAGGTATATCTTGGGTAGATATCTTTTTTATCATGTCGAGATAACCAGCCTCGTAGCCCGACCAAAATATTGGTTTCACTTTTTGTGTTTCAACATCAGGAACGCCAATCCATGCAAATTTGAATTCTCCAAAATCAATAGCTAAACTGCATACATTCTCGTAGATATAATCAACATCTTTGGCATGTAAAACCAAGTCATTTACTTTACCAATAAATTTATAAAATCGTTGCGATTTTTTTAATGCTTCTTGTATGTTTAAATGATCGATGCTTTCCATACTCATGCAAGTTCTGAAACTAAATCAAAAGTTGTTTAAGAATAAACTGATAAATGACTACTTTATGTCAGCAATATAAGACAAATATTAACTATGAGTATATTCTAATTCAAAATACCTATTTGTATAATAGATAAATAATACTAAATTGTTCAAAATTTACATATAATGAAAAAAATATTCTTGCTTTACATTTTAAGTTTGATTTCCATTGCTACAATTGCTCAAAATGTAGGTATTGGCATCAACAATCCGCTTTATAAATTAGATGTTGTAGGCAGAATGCGAATAAAAACTGGCACGGTTGGTAATACTGGTACAACCTCCGGAATTTGGTTAGAAGATTATAGAACATTAGATAAACAGGTGGTTTTTATGGGCATGGTGGATAGTATTCGTTGGGGTTTGTGGGGCCAAGATGGTGTACAATGGGGTGGTTTGCAATATAACAGCAGAACCGGAGCACTTGGTTTAGGAATCGTTCCTACTTCCAATGCATTAAGTATTGCTGGTGCAAATCCATATCTATACATGTATAGTTCGAGTGGACAATTTGGTGGAGGAATGAATGGTACAGATACCACTTTAAATATATATAGTGCAAGTGGTAATACTTTATGCTTTCCGTTTCCTTGTAGCGGAACGCCTGCAAAAGATTTAATTTTCAATCCTCCTTCCACCAGTTTATTTTTCACCAGAGGTAATATTGGATTCTTTACCAATGCCCCTACTACCGATTTTCAAGTAGCCGGAAGGGTTCAAATTGGATCGGGCTCTCCTGCAACAGGTTATCAATTAAGTGTTAATGGAAAAGTTATTTGTTCAGAAGCAAGGGTACAAGCCATTGCCAATTGGCCCGATTATGTATTTGCTGATGATTATAAACTCCGTACTCTCGAAAGCTTAGAGCAATTCATTCGTAAAGAAAAGCATTTACCGGGTATACCTGCTGCAGCGGAAGTTGAAGCCAATGG
Source organism: Ferruginibacter sp. (assembly GCA_049314655.1). Classification (GTDB taxonomy): domain Bacteria; phylum Bacteroidota; class Bacteroidia; order Chitinophagales; family Chitinophagaceae; genus Ferruginibacter. The sequence goes on from JBMOEQ010000122.1 coordinate 5,888, forward strand.
AATAGATTTAGGTAATATGAACAAACAATTGGTTGAACAAATTGAACAACTTACCCTTCATGTCATTGATTTAAAGAAAGCCAATGATCAAATGTCCAAACGTATCCAACAATTAGAAAATAAACAATAATACTCATGGTGTTTAAAACACTCAAAACAGTATTGCCATGAAAACACTACATTTTATTTTACTTTTTCTTTTATATACCAGCTTGAATGAAGTTCAAGCACAACGCAAAATTCCCGAAGCTCTTCAACGTCAACTTATAGGCAAAACCAAAGTAGTTGATATCATGCATGAAGTAGAATTGTATTACCAAAATGGAACTGCAAATCTTGGTGTCGCAGGTGATGAAGAAGCATTTGAAGGTAATGATTACGATCGTTGGAAAAAATGGGAATATTGGGCGATGCGCAGGTTAAACCCAGATGGCACATTGGCCAATTTCAATAAAAAAAATTATGAAGCCACAGAGCAAGTTAAAACACAATTTGCAACACAGCTTCAAACCGGCAAACAACAAGTTGCACAAGCAAGGGCCAATCAACGGCAACTCAATGAAAGAGCACCAAGAGCCTATAACCAAGATGGATTAAGAAGTTATGGTGATTGGTCGTATCTAGGTCCATATGATGGTGGAACAATTGTAGGTTCTGGTACTAATATTGACATTAACGGACAAGCGAGAATGGATAGAATTGCTTTTCACCCTACAGATGCCAATGTATTTTTTGTATGCAGTCCTAGTGGAGGTATTTACAAAACAACAGATGGCGGTTCTATATGGGAACCTATTGGCAATGGACTACCCAATGGTATTGCCTGTATTGGCGTTTCAAAAAGTAGCCCAAATACAGTTTATGCATTTTCAGGAGATGGAGAAAGTCATACTAGTGGACTACTTGTTTTTAATTATAACTTATCACCCAACTATGGGGGTATGTTTAAAAGTACTGATGGTGGTTATAATTGGACAAAAATTTCTACACCCGGTACAGATAATAATATAGGGCATAATATAGCCATCTCTAGTAATAATAGTAATTTTTTATTTGTAGCTACACAAGAAGGTCTATATAGAACAACCAATGGAGGAACGAGTTGGGAACAAGTACGCTCTGGTAAACATTATGATGTAGAATTTAAACCCTATAACGACAGTACTGTATATTGTAGCACAGATTCTACTATTCATTATAGTAGTAATGGTGGAAGATTAAATACATGGAACAAATCGACACTGGATGTATATCCTACCCTTAATTCTTCGAGGGTAAATATTGCTGTTCGATATAATAATTTGAATCAAGCATCCACTGCAGTTTATGCATTATTTAATGGAGCTGCTACCAATAGATTTTCGGGCTTATACCTCAGTTTAAGTGATGGTGTAGGCTTTAGTCAACAATGTACTACGCCCAATATTTTAGGAACAGTTACTGATGGCTCTGATAATGCCACTTTAGGATCTTATGGTAATAGTATTACAGTTAGACCCGACAATTATGCCATCCTTGCAACAGGTAGTTTATGTATATGGAGAAGTAACGGCAGTAATTCAGGCACATCAATGGTATATAGCAGTACATACAGAGAGGGATTGGGACCAGCAACTGCTTATGCCCATCCAGATATACATGATGTAAAATATAATCCTGCCGATAATAATTTGTATGCTTGTAGCGATGGAGGTGTGTATAAGAGCACAGATGATGGGGTTACTTGGACAGATATTTCGGCTGGTTTACAAGGCACTCAATTTTATCATATGGCTATGAAAGACTCAGATGGAAATGGAGAAATGGATGGTTTAGAAATTGCTGGAGGCGCTCAAGATAATGGCATAAAATACAGAACCAATACAGGTGCTTGGCGACATTTGGCTTGTTGCGATGGATATGGTGTAAGTATTAAAGGTACAGATGGCCCTTATGCAATCGTAAACTTTAATGACAGAATATATACAACTTCTAATGGTGGTACAAACATGACCTATAGAGGTACAACAGGATTTTTCAGTCCAATTGCTATTGATTATGATTTTGATGACACCATGTATGTAGCCTCTTCTGGTGGATTAAAAAGATCTTATAACAGCTTTGGAACGTCTACTAATACTGGTGTAGATGTGAGCAATTTTGTGGTTACTTGTCCAAGTAATAATAATCGGTTAATGGGTAGCGCAAGCGCTAGAACCAATTTACGTATCAGTGATGATAGGGGTAGCACTTGGACAACAATAAGTGCAAATACAGGATGGCCTGCAGGTTCACCAATAGTTACAGATGCCAAAGTATGGCCTACCGTTTCTTCTGAAATTTATGTTTGCTTTGGTGGATATACCAATGGTGTAAAAGTTTACAGAAGTACAGATGATGGCGCCAATTGGTCGAATTACAGTGGAAGCTTACCTAATGTTCCCATACATAGTTTATGTGTTGCAACTGAAGGCGTGTATGCTGGTTCAGAAATTGGCGTTTTCTTCAGGCCAGATGGTGGAGCCGATTGGGTACCTTTTTATACAGGTATGCCCATTGCTATTGTTACTGACATGTGGGTAAATGAAAATGGTTTAATTTATGCTAGCACATTTGGTAGAGGAATTTGGTTAGGTAGCAGATACACGGCCTGTACTGCTAACATAAATGTTAGTGGCACTTTAGATGGGTCACATTTTTATGAGGCAAGCAATAGTGCAACTGTTACAGCTAATAGTTATAGCGGAAACAATACAGAAATATTTGTAAAATCAAATAATTATATCGATTTAAAAGAAGGCTTTGAAATAAAAAATCAAACATTCTTTAAAGCTTATTTAAACCCTTGTGCAACAGGTGGTATTCCTAACTCTAATCGTTTAGCCAATGGTATGCCAGGTTATATACGTTTGATTGAATATGACGATAAAGACAAAAAATTACATCAGAAAAAAACGACAGCCTATTATAGCATTGTAGATGATGGTATTGAAGTAAATGTTCCCGGCAATCAAAATACCAGAATCACTGCAAGTGTTACCTCTCTTTCGGGTGAAACTATTTTGATTGTGAATGATCAAATTATCCATCCTGGTATGTATAAAATCCCTTGGTTGAATGCAACTTCCGGAGCTTCCATTTCAATAAATGGAATGGTATTACCAAGAGTACAATAAATTAATTAGCAAAAAAAATGGCAATCTGTAAAAGGATTGCCATTTTTTTTAAAACAAAAACAAGTAAACGAATACTAACAATGCTTTTTTGTAGGAATAATAAATAGCGGTGTAAATGTGTGTCGTAAAACTTTTTCTGTAATACTCCCCAATAAAATATTTTCTAACCATCTGCTACTATGCGAGCCCATAACAATAGTATCTGCAT
>JBMOEQ010000123.1:0-9176 GCA_049314655.1 Ferruginibacter sp.
GTGGTATCTACTTTTATAAACTGGTTGGTATTGCGTACCAACATGTATAATCCAAACGGTGTTGCCGCCGATCCACAAATGAGTGTATTGCTATTGGCCCCTGAATAAAAACTGGTTTTAATTTGTTTAAAAGACAGAGAAGGTTGATTGGGATCGAAACGATAAAACGCATTTTCCGAAACCGAATACGCCAAACCACGTTGGGCTTGAATAAAAGGAGTTCCACCTGATGCTGCCGGACCGCCGCCTAATATAGTGGTAGAATTTTGACAAACAACGGTATCTCTTCCGGCATCTACGCGTAATGTACCTTCGGGTAAACCTACCGAAACCGCAATTACACTGGAAGTATCTTTACAACCATTCGTTGTTGTTAACAATACATCATAATTTCCGGCAGTAGTAGCTACAATAGATGTTCCGGAAGAAGCTGTTGCTCCATCTTTTCTCCATTGATAAGTAGCCCCCGAAATTGGAGACGCAACTTGTAAAGTAACATTGGCACCCGAACAAATTCGAGTATTGCCGTTTGCAGTTATAGAAACCGTACAATACGTTGCATTAGATTGCGCAGCTTGTATTGCTTGATAAGCATTTACTAAACCATGTCCCATTTCATTATTCCAACTTCCATTGGGTTGTGCGGCTGCCCTACTGTATGTATAATTGCCTACTTTCCTTGATGTACGTTCAATAATTTCCCGCACACTAGTTTGTGTAAGTGTACTGTTAACACTTAACATTAATGCAGCCACACCGGCAACCATCGGGCAAGCAGCAGAAGTTCCATTAAATCCGGTAAGGTATCCTGCATAAGTTCCCGTACCTGTTCCATTAATGCCAGTTGTAATAATTTTTACACCTGGTGCCACTACATCTAATCCTGCGCCAAAATTGCTTCCCCAAGTAGTTTCTCCGTCGCAAGTGGCGGGTGATTTTCTTTCATAACACATCGTCATAGCACCTACAGCAATTGTTTCGGGAAATATAGCTGGAGAAGAAACGCCGGCATTTAAATTTCCGGAAGCAAAAACCACAACCGCACCTTTTCCTCCTCTACCATTGGTGATGGCTCTTTTGATGGCATCTCTATATAAAGAAGATGGTGTTCCTCCACCCCATGAATTCGATAAAACATCTGCAGCACCTTGGTTCCATGCCCAATCTATTGCACCGGCAATTTGCGAAAATGTACCAAAAGCACCGGTACTATTTCGAGCAATATTTACCGGAATAATTTTACACAATGGAGCAATGCCTGCAATACCGATATTATTATTAGCCGTTGCAGCAATGATACCTGCACAAGCTGTTCCATGATAATTGGCCGTATCAATAATATCGCCGGTAGTTGTATTTCCGGATGCAAGTCCATAACCTAGTGGATCGATATTATTTATTAAATCGGGGTGATTGCGTTGAACACCCACATCAATTACTGCAATACGAATATTGGAATTGCCTTGCGTTATCGTCCAAGCTAAATCAACATCTATATCGGCTCCCGGAATACCATTATAAGCTTGTGTATTTGTATTGTTAATATGATTCCATTGCAAATTATAAAACGGATCATTGGGTGGAACAGATTCAATAAGATCGAAACCAGCAAAATCGGGCTCGGCATATTCAAATAAACCTGATTCAAAAAATGCATTGGCTTTTAAAATACCAACATGAGATTGAGCCAATGTAGCTTCCAACAAAAACACCGATGGATCGTAAGGATATGCTTGAACAATAGTGCATTGGTTACGAAGGGCAAACTGGGTAAATGTTGAATAAGTAGTTGACGATTTTAATTTAACATAGAATGCATTTGCGCAAATTAAATCTTTGCCTTCTGCACTTTTTAAAGCTGTTTGGCAATAAGCAACCGCGGTATTTGATTGCAAGTAACGCAGTATATCTTTTTGTTTGGCTTTAAGTACGGGCTGATCTAAATGTATTACCCAATTTTGCTTTTCGTACAGTTTAGAAAACACACGGTTGGGTAAATTGAATTGTGCTTTAAGTTGATCTTGAACAGCTGTTGCTGCTAGTTCATTTTTCAGTTGAACAAAAATGCGTTCATCACTTTGTTGAAGTGCAATTTTTTGAGTGCCGAAATAGTAAAAAGGTACCGATCCGTTTTGAGCCAAAACAGGTAATGTAAAAAAAACAATAAGTAGGAAACTGTAAATCCTCCTCATGAAAGACACATATTTATCTTTTTATTACCTCACAATGAATGGGTAATTAAATGGTTTCAGCAAATTTGATGGGTTAGTTTATTCAACAGGATGGAAAAAAGTATGCTTTAAAAAGGAGTATTGGAATGAAAATATAGAGTGCTAAGATAGTAGTTTTAGTGGAATTGGTGCGGTTTTACAGAGATTTAATGCATTTGTAAATGAATGGCTACAAAGCTTCTTTGTCTTTTTACACAAAGCCCCTGCCGGTGAGGGCAAGGGCTTAACAAACAAACTAGAATTCACCGAGAACAAAACTTTATGGAAATATTCAGTTGCAAGCAATTGCCCACAACTGAATTTCTATGATTATTAATCTGGTTTCTTTCCGTCGAAAAAGGTATTTAGCGTACCAAGTTGCGCTTGATTATTTTCATCCGTTTTTACGGTATAGTTGCTATAAAAGCTCTCTACATCTGCAATGGAATTGTGTAATTCCATGTTGCGGCGAAGGTAAGCAGGTACCGTTTCAAACTCGTTGTTAGGATCGGCTGCGTTGATGTTAAATGACAAATTACGCAGCTTCGCAACGCGTTCCATAGCCCGGCGCCTGAGTTCTTCTGTTTCGTCCTGCATCGCAGGTTCCTCAACAGTCGTTATCATGATGGGCTGAGTTTGTTGTACAATAGGCTCTTCCTCCGCCGCTTGATGGGAATCCTTAACCACCAAGTGCATTTCAAGTAAAGGCTCGTCTTCCTGAACAGTACTTTGCACCGGGGCTAGTTTTTCCTCGGTATTGGGTTCCTGTTTTGGCTGTTGCACTTCTACATAAATGTTGGAAGGCTTGGCCAAATATCCACCTGATGACGAAGCAGGTGTTGCGCTAGCATCTTTATATACAACTTTAATTTCTTCTTGTTGAGGTGTATGAGCAACTTCATTCACCGGAGTAGATTCTACCTGAGGCGTTGGCATTGGTTGAGCCATCATAGGAATATCAAATTCAACCACCGGAATTTGATCTGTTGGTGAAGAAATTTCGAAAAATATTGGCGTTTCATCTACCTTTTCAACCACTGGCGTTACAATTCTAATTTCGGGCGTATCGGTATTTGCTTCACGTAATACAGGCATGATTGATGCTACCGGCGTAGGCTCAACTTGAGCTTCTGGCATTGCCTGCTCAAGAGGTGCTTGAACAGGTATTTCAGCCGGCACATCAAATTGTAAAGTAGGTTGTTTAAATCGAGGCTCTTCTTTGGGCGGCATTTCCAACGTCATCATTATACGTGTATCTTTCTTCTCCTCTACTTCCGGTGCTTTTGCGGTTTTTTCGAACGGATCTTTTCCTTCAAAACCGGTAGCAATTAATGTAATGCCTATTTGTGCTCCTAATGCATTATCGTATCCTAAACCAAGAATAACATCGGTATCTGGTCCGGCCTGACTGTGTAAATAATTTTGAATCACTTCTACTTCATCCATTGTAAATTCATGATCACCGGTTGAAGAATTGATGTTGATTAAAATCCATTTAGCACCACGAATTTCACTATCGTTCAACAACGGAGAATTCAATGCATTTTCAATGGCTTCTTGCGCCCTGTTTTCACCTTCGGCAGCTGCACTACCTAAGATGGCTACACCTCCATCACGCATCACGGTGCATACATCCGCAAAATCCACATTGATTTGTCCGGTGGTATTGATTACATCGGTTATACATTTAGCTGCTGTTGCCAAAACATTATCTGCTTTTGCAAAAGCTTCTTTCATTTTTAAATTTCCAAATTGGTGGCGCAATTTATCGTTGCTGATTACAATCAATGTATCTACATGTTCTTTTAATTTGTCGATACCTTCTTGCGCTTGTGCTAAACGTTTCTTGCCTTCATAAGCAAAAGGCGTGGTTACAATACCCACAGTAAGTATACCTAAATCCTGACAAATTTTTGCCAAAATAGGCGCACCACCGGTTCCGGTTCCACCGCCCATACCAGCAGTGATGAAAGCCATTTTGGTATTGACTTCGAGTATGCGTTTTATTTCTTCTAAACTTTCTTCAGTGGCTTGTTTACCAATTAATGGATTAGCGCCGGCACCAAGTCCTTGTGTAAGGTGTGGTCCCAATTGAATTTTATTGGGCACTTTACTTTGGGCTATTGCCTGTGCATCGGTATTACAGATGATGAAATTAACACCATCAATATCTTGCGAAAACATGTGGTTTACCGCATTGCTTCCGCCGCCGCCAACACCAATCACTTTAATGATGGACGATTGTTCTTTGGGCAAATCAAATTGTATCATAAGCTTTGTTGTGGATTCCTGTACAATAACAATTAAAAAAAAGCATTGTACTGAATCATTTTAGGCAGCGTTTTCAATTTTTAAAACCGAAAACGCTACAGGGTTAAGGGGTTAGTATATTAAACAAAAACAGCTTTTAAAAACCAATTACAAACGAGCGTCTTCTTCTTCTTTAAACATGTCGATCAAACCATATTTAAAAGAATCCAAAAACTCTTTCAACGATTTTCTCTTCTTACCAAGTTTATTGATTTCGGTTTGCTGAGTGGCAACTTCATCTATCATTTCTTCAACAGCAGGTTCGTTCAATTCTTCCGGTACTTCAATTTTTACAAAACGTTCATCAAACCTTTCTTGATTTTTATTTTCATAATCATTGTAGCCTTTCAAGATTAAACCGATACAAGTACTGTACATCGGTTTAGCCAATTCTTCTGTATGGCCACTTGCTAAATGTTCGTTAGGAAATCCGATACGAGCATTTAATCCGGTTACATATTCGGTTAATTGAATCAAATGTTTTAATTGCGATCCACCACCGGTTAATATAATTCCACCATTTAATAAGCGCGTATCTAAACCCACTTGTTTTAAATGATAGGTTACAAAATCTAAAATTTCACTCATACGCGCTTGAATAATAGCCGCTAAATTTTTAACGCTGATTTCTTTCGGACTCATACCACGCAATCCCGGAATAGTAATAAAAGCATTGGATTTTGCTTCGTCGCTTAAAGCACTACCAAACTGTACTTTCATTTGTTCGGCTTGCGTTTTCAATACACCTAAGCCATTTTTAATATCAGAAGTAATGTTTTCGCCACCGAATGGAATTACTGCGGTATGTTTTAAAATACCTTCATAAAAAACGGCCAAGTCGGTAGTACCGCCACCGATATCTACAATGGCTACACCGGCTTCCAAATCTTGATCGCACATAACAGCTGCAGCAGATGCCAAAGGTTGTAATACTAAATCTTCTGTTTTTAATCCGGCTTTTTCTACACTACGATTGATATTGCGAATGGCATTTTTATCGCCGGTGATGATGTGAAAACTTGCACCCACTTTAACACCGCTATATCCAATAGGGTTAGCAATATTTTGAAAATTATCTACTGTAAATTCTTGCGGGATAACATCAATAATTTGATCGCCTGCAGGAATATAAGTGCGATATTGATCTGCAACTAAACGATCAATTTCTTCTTGACGAATTTCTTCTTCAGTTTCTTGACGAACAATATCGCCACGAGTTTGTAAGCTTTTAATATGATGCCCGGCAATACCAACATATACATCATGAATGGAAAGTTCGGGATTGTTATCATAACAATTTTTTATGGCTAATTCTATGGCTTTAATAGTTTGTTCAATATTTAAAACCATACCATGTTGTACGCCATTGCTGTTGGCGCGACCGAAACCCAAAATTTCTAATTTGCCGTATTCATTTTTACGACCTGCAATGGCTGCAATTTTTGTTGTACCAATATCCAAACCCACAATAATAGGATTCCGGTTTTCATAGCCGGATGCATTTGAAGCTTCGGTTGGTGTACTGATGGGGTTAATTTGTTCGATGTTCATAGTTGTATGTTTGTTTGTGTGTGTGTTTGTTATTTGTATTGATATTTTAAAAAATCTGTTAATAATCGTTTTCGGGTTTAGTTGTCGGTTTTGCTGGTAACGGCTTGGGCTTAGGTTTTATTGGAGGCGGTTTAAGCATTGGCTTTGGTTTAACGATTACCGGAGCTGTTGTGCTGTTTTTTGTCGGAGTAACAACAGGTTTTACAGTTGGTGCAACAGCAGGAGCAGTTACCACAGGCGCATTATCTACTTGAGTTTTGGCATTTTCGTTAGAAGACGATTCCAACATTTCATCTCTTTCTATTGATTCGTTGATTAAGTTTGGATTGGTAGTATTTTGTTCATTATCCTGCTGTATGATTTGAATAGAATCGGACGCAAGTTTTGATGCATTTTCTGCAATTTGTTGTAAGATTAAAAGCGTTCGTAAAGAATCGGAAGCAATATCATCGGCTCCTTTTATTTTAGCTACTACTTGGTTTTTATATTGTAGGTTGATGACACTATACTTGTTCAACCCTGCTTTTGGAATAACTTCTCCATAAAACAATTGCAACTTTTTAAACTTGTTTTCGGCATCCGAAGCATCGCCAAAAATAATGGTATTGTTACCCAGTTTTGGCACCAAAGTAAAACTGCGATCGGCCGAAATATCAACCTGCTCTATCATGGCCATTCTAAAGGAATCGGATTGGATGGCCAAACTCATTGTCATAATATCACGCAATAAACTACTATCGGCAGCAGATAAAATTGTTCTGTCGGAAGGGAAGCCCGTAAATACCGGAAGCCTTGCAGAATACTTATCAGATAATGGCAACATCATTATTGAACTGTCAATATAAAATGTAGTACCTGTTGTAGTAAAGATGCGTGCAATGGGTTCGCGCTCATAAACATTAACCCTTAAAACCGATTCGTGATCGAAAAACAATTGTGCATTTTTAACCCATACATTTTGTTGTAATTCCTTTTCCATCACATTCAACTTAAATGCACCGATTGCTTTTCCAACCGGATTGCCGCCCGAAATAGTGGTAATGGATTTTAATACATCGTTTTTATCTACAAAGAAATTATTACTAACGCCATAAATATTGATGTCTATTCCTTTACAAGGTTGTGCATCTTTCTTTTGCATAGCAGCCACTAGCAAAACGATAGTACCCACGCCCATGGAAAGCCATAGTGTAGTAAGTAATCCGTTTAATATTTTTTGCTTCATGGTAGCCATTAACTGAATAATATTTCTTTTATAGGTTGAACCAATGCATCTATATCACCTGCCCCTGCTGTGATCAATAAACTCGGGATATTGTTGGATGCTTTTCTTGCTTGCATATTTTCCAACAATGCCTCTTTCGACAAACAAGTAACTTTTGAACTTTCCATTTTACTTGCTACCATTTCGCTAGTTACACCGGGCATGGGTAATTCGCGAGCAGGATAAATAGGCAACAACAATACTTCATCCGCCAAACTCAAAGCCGTTGCAAATCCATCTGCAAAATCATTGGTTCTACTGAATAGATGCGGCTGAAAAATCACCGTACATTTTCTATCGGCAAATAATTTCCTTGCACTACTTAATAAAGCCGTTAGCTCTTGTGGATGGTGCGCATAATCGTCAATCATTACACGATCGGCTGTTTTTTCGATATACTCAAATCTTCTTTTTACGCCCTTAAAATCGGCAACGGCAGCAACAATCTTTTCATCATCAATGCCTAAATGCACCGCAACTGCAATAGCTGCCAATGCATTTTCAATATTGTGCATACCACCCATGTGCAGCCAACAATCTTTTATGGTTTTAGCTTGTATGTGTACATCAAATTGATAACTGCCATTATGGAGGCGCACGTTTGAAATATGACAATCTGCAGTTTCATCAGAAATACTGTAAGTAATATGATGACTTGCACTCAACTCCTTAGATCTTTTTAATCCATGCTTGCTTACTAATAGTCCTCCCGGTTTAACGCGTTTAGAAAAATCAATAAATGCTTGTTCTAAATTTTCGGCAGTTCCATAAATATCCAAATGATCGGGATCCATAGAACTGATGATGGCCACATCCGGACTTAATTTTAAAAAGCTGCGATCGTATTCATCGGCTTCAGCCACACAAACATTTTTAGGACTGCTCCAAAAATTGCTGTTATAGTTTACGGCTATGCCTCCTAAAAAAGCATTGCAACCATAATCGCTATGACGAAGTATATGTGCCACCATTGAACTGGTAGTGGTTTTTCCATGTGTGCCTGCAACGCAAATATTAAATGCACTATTGGTGATAGCACCTAATACATCGCTGCGTTTCACAACGGCGTAACCATTATCCATAAAATAATTTAGCTCTGTATGATTCTTTGGAACAGCAGGAGTATAAATAACCAATTGAGCAGTTGTATCGGCCAATGCCATATTATCTTCATAATGCACCTGCATGCCTTCTGCTTCGAGTGTACGCGTAAGCGGTGTGGGTGTTTTATCGTAGCCACTTACATTTACACCAATGGAATTAAAATAGCGGGCCAATGCACTCATGCCAATTCCACCAATACCGATGAAGTATACCGATGCTTTATCAGGCGTTATGTTTGCCGATAATGACGAATTGAATTGGGATAATATGTTGTTGTATTGACTCATTATTTTGAATACTGTGATAAAATATCTTTTGCTATTATTTCATCAGCATTACTGATGGCGAGTGTTGAAATTTGTTGAATCAATTGTTGTTGTTGTTCATCATTTAATGCCAATCGAATGACTTCTTGTACTAACCTGTTTTTTGCATCGGCATCGGGCATCATCAAAGCGGCTTTTTTTTCTACTAAGCGTGCTGCATTAACAGTTTGATGATCTTCTGCCGCAAACGGAAAAGGCACAAACATCACCGGCTTTTTCATCACACACAATTCAGCAACGGCCATAGCACCACTTCTACTAATCACAACATCTGCAGCGGCATAAGCATATTCCATTTGGCTGATAAAATCATTTACCCAAACTTCTGGCTTACCTGCTGCTCGTTGTTTAGCTTGATTGACAAATGGCTTGCCGGTTTGCCAAATCAATTGAAATCCGTTATTTATAAAT
>JBMOEQ010000124.1:0-9167 GCA_049314655.1 Ferruginibacter sp.
TCTTAATTGATCATTGTCCATCATCATTACCATTGCCTCTGCTAAATTTTTAGCATCGTTTACAGGGGTTAAAATGCCGTATTTACCCAATTCAACTCCAGTACAAATTTTTGAAGATTCAAATAGACCGGTTAACAATTCTCTTGGGCCGGTAGGGCAATCGGTGCTGATGGAGGGCACACCCGATGCTAATGCTTCTAAAAGTGCATTGGGGAATCCTTCAGAATTGCTCGACATAATAAAGCAGTGCGACCGTTGCATATAACTGTACACATTTTGTTTGAAGCCTAAAAACTTCACTTTATGGGCTATACCCATTTGCTGAACAGTTTGCTTGAGTTGTTTATCGAGCTCGCCTTTGCCTAAAAGTAGAATCTGAAATTTTCGGTCTTTAATAAGTTTGGTAGCTTCAAAAATAAGTTTGTGGTTTTTAACTTCATGCAATCTGCCCACTACTACAAACGTGAACATTTCGTTATAACCCATTTCTTCTGTTGGCTTATTGGCCATTTCTTCCTGTTCGTGAATATTGATGGGATTATAAATCACTAAACTCTTGTTCTTCAGATTGAAGTTTATTCTAAGGTCTTCCTCCATACCATAAGAATTAGAGGTAATCAAATCGGCTTTTTTATACAATCTTCTTACTAAAAATCTACCCGATTTACCACTAATACTGTTGGGCAAGTAAATAGAAGAGGTATGTCCTCGTTCGCTAATGATGGTAGTACCTTTCCAGCCAAGTATTTTAAGAATGCCGGAAATAAAGTTTGGGCGACTCAAAAAGCTGTAACACAGTTTAATATTATTGGTTTCTAAGTATTTTTTTAAACGGAATGCTAAAAGGGGGAGTTTTAGGATGTCTTTTACCCTGCTTTTTGCAAAAACATCAGAATTGTCAATGATTTTTACATTTATCTTATCAAATGGAAGATCAAATTCTATGGTAGCATTGAGCATCACTAAATGGATTTCATAATCTTCATGAAATCTATTAATGATTAATGAAACAATCTTCTCAGTGCCCCCTCGCTGAAGAGAATTTATTACAATTGCCAATTTTTTTTTATCCATTCGAAACAGCTTGTTTATGCTTTATACTAGCCCATAAAACCAATATATAGGTATAGTAAAAAGGAACCATTGGAAGTTTATATCTTATCAGTGTGCCGAAATTAAATGATATAAAACCAACTAACGGTGCAAATAATAATGTGAATACTAACCCAAACATAAGGATTGGTTTAGTGCCGGCAAAGGTAAAAAACTTTATGAATCCATGTTTAATCATTACAAAAAGGGTAAGAATCAATACCATAAAGGATTCTATAGCATTTAAAAAGGCTATTAGATTATTCGATTCCCACAAAAACGGTCTAAAAAGCGTTGTTGAAAGCGAAATTAAATAGCTTCTTAAAATCCCCCAAGGACTATAATCGGTAACATTGGGGATTTCATATGCCGAACCATTATCGCCCTGGCTCAAACTACTTATAGCACCTTGTATGATTTCGGCTTTTTGAGTAAATTTTTCAAAAATCAAATCTCCAATTTGAACCGAATTTTCACTGTACCAGTATAGAAATACAGCAAGTGATAGGTATAAAACCGTTTTAAAACCAATTCTAAGTTTTTTTCTGCTCCCATTTACGATGAAAACATGATAAAGTGTGATCAATAATGTGGCTATTAAAACATAGAAAATATACGCTTTCAATACCAATAAAATGAAAGCACCCACTGCCATTTCTGCTAAACTATAGAGGGTGAATCGTTTTTTAATGATATCATACATGCTGGTTACCATTAATCCCATGCCAAAAATACAAAGCGGATCTTTTAAAATATTGCCTCCCCAAACTACCGACGATGGCACAAACAAACAACCAATGGCAATATATTTATGGTATTTTGGAAATTCTTCATAAAAACATTTAAAAATTCGCCAACTACCCAAAAAACTTAAAGTAGTAAACACCATCGCCGTGGGCAAATAGCTTCCAAAACAAAACAAACCGATGAATCCGGCGATTCTGAACATATAGGCTGTTTGTTCCGAAAACTCCTTATAAGCCATATGATATGCGAATTCTTGTGCTTTGGGCGAACAATTGTCGAGGTGTTGAAAAATTAACTCTAATCCATATTTAGGGTTATAACTAAAGGCGTTCCATATTTCTACTTCACCGGTATAATAATTATGAATATCGCCCTGGCCATAGTAAAAGTGAAATAACATAGCCAATAACACACATCCAATCATTTTTGCAATAAAACCCGGAACGATATATTTAGAAATAGGCGAATTTTTGTAATATTTTTTCTTCCATCTCGTTATAAGGAACAGAAATACCAAAAAGTAAATCGGCCCTAAATATGCATCGAAGTAGGTGAATAAATAATTAATTTGATTGGGTCGCATAAAACAGCCTATAATATCCTTTTGGTTGATTTGCTAATTGAAATAAAGGTATTGACAATATTTGATTTGCACCTTTTCATAGCGCGTAATATTGTAATAATATGCGCTAAAACTTTGTAATTTTATATTTATGTAGTTTTAACCCTTAATTATAACCATGCACACTATCTTACTAACCGGTGGCGCCGGATTTATCGGCTCACACCTTACCCGTCTCTTCGTTACAAAATACCCCGATTATACCATTGTAAATATCGATAAGCTTACTTACGCCGGTAATTTGGCTAACTTAAAAGATATTGAGGATAAACCCAATTATCATTTTGTAAAAGGCGATATCACCGATGCTGCTTTATTGAAGCAACTCTTCGATCAATACAATTTTACCGCTGTTTTGCATTGTGCCGCCGAGAGTCATGTAGATCGTTCCATCACCGATCCATTGGCATTTGTAACTACAAATGTTGTAGGTACCGCCACTTTGTTGCAAACCGCAAAA
Source organism: Ferruginibacter sp. (assembly GCA_049314655.1). Classification (GTDB taxonomy): domain Bacteria; phylum Bacteroidota; class Bacteroidia; order Chitinophagales; family Chitinophagaceae; genus Ferruginibacter. The sequence continues at coordinate 2,922 of JBMOEQ010000124.1, forward strand.
GAACATTGGAAAGGCAATTTTGAAGGGAAAATCTTCTACCATATTTCTACCGATGAAGTTTACGGTTCTTTAGGCGATACCGGATTTTTTACCGAAGAAACTTCTTACGATCCTCGCAGTCCGTATTCGGCTTCGAAAGCTTCCTCCGATCATTTGGTACGTGCATTTTTCCATACCTACCATATGCCGGTGAAAATTTCAAACTGTAGTAATAATTACGGTCCTTTTCACTTCCCCGAAAAACTTATTCCGCTTTGTATACATAATATCATCAACAACAAACCTTTGCCCATTTACGGTAAAGGCGAAAATATCCGCGACTGGTTATATGTTGTAGATCATGTTAGAGCTATTGATGTTATTTTCCATACCGGTGAAGTAGGCGAAACCTATAATATTGGCGGACATAACGAATGGACAAACATCGCCCTAGTAAAAGAATTGTGTAAACAAATGGATGATAAACTAGGCAGAGCACCCGGAGAATCGGCTAAATTGATTACTTATGTAACCGATCGTGCCGGTCATGATTTGCGCTATGCCATCGATGCCACCAAACTCAAAGAAAAATTAGGTTGGATGCCATCCCTTCAATTTGAAGAAGGATTGTCTTTAACCATAGATTGGTACCTTTCCAATTCCGAGTGGCTAAATGGCGTAACGAGTGGAAATTATGCGAAGTATTATGAGCAACAATACAATAGATAGATTCGGAGGTTGAACGATTGTTGAACAGTTGTTTAACGGTGGTTGAACGTTGGATTAAAGGCGGATTTGATAGATTAATACTTTTTTGATACGTGTTTTTCTATAGTACCAACACATAGAAGAAGTAGTTGTTTAAATAGTTTTAGTACAAAATAAAAGTGCTATAATTATGGAAACAAAGTTTGGATTTGAAAAACTGGAAGTATGGCAATTATCGAGAAAATTAGTTCAGTTTATTTATTCAATAACACAACATTTTCCTGATGCCGAAAAATATGGATTGATTATTCAAATGCGAAGAGCTGCCATTTCTATTTGTTCAAACATTGCTGAAGGTAATACACGATATACGCCAAAAGATCAAGCGCATTTTAGTGTAATGGCTTATGGTAGTTTGATAGAATTACTTAACCATGCTATTTTAGCAAACGATTTGAAAATGTTAAATACAGAAGAACTATTGAATTTGCGTATTGCTGTAAAAAATTTGTCTGTAAAACTGAATAACTTAAAACAAACTCAATTAAACCGAATCAATAACCCCCCAATGAACAAAAGTTAAACTATCGTTCAACAATGGTTCAACCAAGTTCAACAAAATACTCCTCAACATGAAAGGCATTATCCTCGCCGGTGGATCCGGAACAAGATTATATCCCATCACTATGGGCATCAGCAAACAACTCATGCCTATTTACGATAAACCCATGATTTATTTTCCGCTGAGCACGTTGATGTTAGCCGGAATTAATGAAATACTCATCATTACTACCCCCGATGATCAAGATCAGTTTAAACGCTTATTGGGCGATGGATCACAATGGGGTTGCCGAATAGAATATGCAAAACAAGAAGTACCCAACGGATTGGCTCAAGCATTTGTAATTGGAGCCGATTTTATTGGTAACGACAGTGTAGCCTTGGTATTGGGAGATAATATTTTTTACGGAACTGGATTTAGTAAACTGTTACAAGATTCGGCCAATCCTGATGGCGCAGTAATATTTGCTTATTCGGTTAGCGATCCCGAAAGATATGGGGTGGTAGAATTTGATAAAGATTTCAATGCCATTAGTATCGAAGAAAAACCCTTGAAACCCAAAAGCAATTATGCCGTTCCGGGATTATATTTCTACGATAATGAAGTGGTAACCATTGCTAAAAATATTGCCCCAAGTCCTCGTGGCGAATACGAAATTACCGATGTAAACCGCATCTATCTCGAACGTAATAAATTGAAAGTAGGCGTATTAAACCGTGGTTTTGCTTGGCTCGATACCGGTACTTTTGATTCTTTAAGCGATGCATCGGAATATGTACGGGTTATTGAAAAACGCCAAGGACTTAAAGTAGGTTGTCCCGAAGAAATTGCTTGGCGCATGGGCTATATTACCCGCGAACAACTGCTAGAACAAGCCGAAAAATTAAAGAAAAGCGGCTATGGCGAATACCTAAAAAGAATTGGTTCTATGTAGGTTTAGGGTTATTTTGCAAGTAAATGACTATTCGTTTTATTGATCCGGATTCGGCTAAACCTTTATGGGTACATGCAGATGGACTGGCAAATGATGCCGGTGTCATTGTATTCCCATATAAGAACGGCGCATATCGAATTGCGGAAGACGATAATTATACCAACAATTTTGGTTATCAATGGAATAAGTTTGCCGGCACCCAAGTTGATAAATCGAGCAAACTGCAAATGAGCAAAGAGCGCTTTTTTGCTGAAACCAATTGGGATAAAGAAAATCTTACCGGAAAAAATATTTTAGAAGTTGGCTCCGGGGCAGGACGCTTCTCACAAATTATATTAGACCATACTCAAGGCACTTTGTACAGCGTAGATTATTCTAATGCCGTAGAAGCCAATTTTGCCAATAATGGGCCTAATGAACGTTTACATCTTTTTCAAGCCAGTATTTATCAATTGCCCTTTGCGCCGGCACAATTCGATAAAGTAATTTGTATTGGCGTTTTACAACATACTCCCAATTTTGAACAATCGGTTCATGCACTCATCAATATGGTAAAACCCGGCGGCGAATTGGTGGTAGATTTTTATGGTATTAGCGGTTGGTGGACGAAATTGCACGCCAAATATTTATTTAGGCCCTTTACTAAAAATATGCCCCACGAGCAATTGTATAAAAAAATTGATCGCAATATCGATTGGCTTATTAAAACCAGTAAATTTTTCAGCAGTATTGGATTGGGTAAAATTGTAAATCGTTTTTTACCTATTTGCGATATTGAAGGCACATTGCCTAAAGGATTGCCTTATAAGCAATTGCGTGAATTGTGTGTATTGGATACTTTTGATATGTATTCGCCACAATACGATAACCCGCAAAAAATCAGTACCGTAGTGAGTTGGTTTAAGAAATATGGAATGGATAACGTGGCAGGACAAAAAATTTATTACGATAATTGTGTGGCTTATGTTGTAAAAGGAATAAAACCATAATAAAAGGAAGATTAATTTTGGCATTGAATTATTTAAACCAATTCAATAGCGCCATTTTCTAAAACTAACCCATGTCATTCATAAGCCTGATCAATAAATACGCTAAAACCGAGCAGGCTAAGTCTATCGCTATTTATACGTTCTCGAATTTTTTCAACAAGGGTGTTTCTTTTTTATTGCTATTTTATTTTACCCATGCTTTATTAGAAAGCGATTTTGGGTTATTGAGTTTGTTCAGTAACAGCATTTTGTTGTTGATGCCTTTTGTTTCAATGGGTATTCTGCAGTCGGTAAATACCGATTATTTTAAAATGGAGAAAGCGCCCTTTAAAGATTTTTTTACCACTACATTAATCATGCCCATCGTAGTTACACTATTGATTGTAATTACAGCATTTTTTTTACGCCATCAATTGCACAGTAGATATTCGTTTCCCAATATTTTCATTGTGTTGATTCCGGTTATTACCTTTTTCAATTTTCTCAACGAACACCTCATTAATATGGTTCGTAACAATAACGAGCCCATTAAATATTTAATTATCAATGTAGGTAGATTGATGGCCGAAATTGCATTAGCCGTTTTTTTCATCAGTGCCTTACAATATGGATGGTTGGGCAGGGTAATGGGTATTTTAATTTCTTATTTTGTAGTTGCTGTATATGCGTTCATCTACTTCAAACAACAAGGATTTCTTTTTGGAAAACTGCGTAAGAAAGTGGTGATCGATGAATTGATTTATAGTGTACCCATCATCATCATGCAAATGAGCATCTTTGCTATGAACTCTTCCAGTGGTTACTATATTGAATATTTTACCCACAGTTACAGCACCGTAGGTATTTACAGTGTTGCTGCAACATTTGCTTCTATCATTATTGTGCTTTGTGGGGCATTATTGCAATATGTGTATCCTAAAATATATAGCTTACTATCCGAAAATGAAATCAACTATCCTTCCATTAAAAAGCATTTTCTGTTTTATGCCGGAGCCATGTTGGGAGGAACATTATTGGTAATTATATTTACACCTTTAGCCTATGCCGTGGTTTTAAAACCATCTTATCATGAAGGGTTATCCTATTATTACTTTATTTGTTTGGGATACTTTTTTTGGACAATCACTTACTTCTTTTATTCCTTCATGTTGTATTACAAATTGAAAAGAAAAATCTTGTTGATTTCATTGATTTCAATTGTGGTAAGTGTATTGTGCAATTATTTTTTCATTAAGCATTGGGGAAGTTATGGTGCTGCATTGGCTATTTTTACCGGATACCTTAGTATTTTAATCATTACACTCTTGTTTGTAAAGCGTGAAATTGTTGCGATATTGCACACTCAACCTGTTGAATAAAAATAGCAAGATGAAGCAAATTAAGGCACTCTTATATTCTATTTTAGAAATGCTTACCCGAGGCAGGGGTATTGCAAAGCATATCAATGGAGCCGATTTGCGTTTGCCTGCAAAATATTTTCGTTACTTCCCATCCAATTATGAGGCCGATAATTTTGAGTTTTTAAAAGCCTCTGTTAAACCGGGTAGCGTAGTATTGGATATTGGTGCACATATTGGTTTGTTTTCGGTAATTGCTGCAAAGTATATGCAACAAAAGGGTAAGGTTTTTGCTTTTGAACCTACTCAAAATACGTACTTGTTATTAGAGCAAACCATTGCCATGAATGTATTGCATGAAGTAATTTTTCCGGTTAAAGAAGCCATGAGTAAAGAAACAGGTACCATTACTTTTTATGTTTCCGAAAATGAAGCCGATAATAGCAATAGTTTAATTTCTTATAAACAAGATCGTCAATTAGAAGGCATTGAAGTATCAGTAGATACGATAGATAATTTTGCAAGCGAACAAGGTTTGAGGGCTATTGATTTTATTAAGATAGATGTTGAAGGCGCCGAATTTGATACCTTACGTGGGGGTACAACTATATTTAAAACCCATCGCCCACATTGTATTTTAGCCATCCATCCCGAACCCATTGCAAAAAAAGGCGATCAATTGGCCGATATTTACGATTATATCCAACAGTTAAAATATAGCATCATATTTAATGGTCAACCAATATCTAAATCCGATTTTTGTGCCAATACCGCATTAATCGATTTACACCTGTATCCTTTGTAAACATTCTAATTAATTAAGAAAACAAAAGCATGTTAACTGTTTCTAAAGATTTCAATCCGCCGATATACCATCCCTTATATATTCTTCGAAAAAATTTATATAGAAGAATGGTTAAATATGCACCCCTACTAAAGGGTAAGTTGATGGATTTTGGCTGCGGATCTAAACCGTATAAAGCTTTATTTAATCATGTAGATGAATATATTGGGGTAGATTATCAGGGCGAAGGTCATAGTCATGAAAATGAACAAATAGATGTGTTTTACGACGGCAAAACCATTCCATTTGAAGCCAATACTTTTAATAGCATTTTAACCAATGAAGTGTTGGAACATGTATTTAATTTAGAAAATATTGTGGTTGAATTGCATCGAGTTTTAAAACCAAACGGTACCATTTTAATAACTACACCTTTTGCTTGGAACGAACACGAAGCTCCCAATGATTTTGGTCGATACACTTCTTTTGGCATGAAAGATTTGTTAGAAAGAAACGGTTTTGAAATTGTGGCTATGGAAAAAACAACCAACTATTTGCAAACTCAAACTCAGCTTAGAAATACCTATTGGTGCAATCATTTTTTTCCTAAACTAAGGCCCTTTGCAACTGCATTGGTATATGTATATTCTTTCTTTAACAATTGCACCGGATTGCTTTTGGCAAAAATTTTTCCAAAGCGGTACGATTGGTATTTAAACTTAGTAACCGTAGCACGAAAGCGCCCCTAGATGAGTATGAAAGTAACGGTATGTGCCTACGATGCACCCAATAATATTGATGGACCAACGGCTTGGATGAAACGCATTTTGCCCTATTGGCGAACAAATGGTGTAACTGTTCGTATTTTATATTTTGCGGCCCGTCATAAAAACTTACCCGCTTATACTTATTTTAAAAATTTGGGTTTTGAAGTAGAAGTAATTTATTGGGAT
>JBMOEQ010000125.1:0-9135 GCA_049314655.1 Ferruginibacter sp.
AATCTATTTCGATTACATTTTTAAAAGGGCCGTTTAATTATTAAATGCGCTCTTTTTTTATGAAATCAACAGAAAAAATTGCCTCCATCTAAATTATAATCGATTCAAGTTCTATAATTGGTAATACCTATTTTTGTACATTAATATTGCTATATGAACGAAACATTTGTAAATAGAATTGCTGCCGAATTGAAAGAAATTGAAGCAGCCGGATTGTATAAAAACGAACGCATCATCACTTCCGAGCAAGGCGCCGAAATTATCGTAGGCGGTAAAAATGTTCTCAACTTTTGTGCAAACAATTACCTGGGTTTATCTGCACATCCTAAAGTAACAGAGGCCGCCAAAAAATATGTAGATATCAGAGGGTATGGCATGAGTAGTGTACGTTTTATCTGCGGCACGCAAGACATACATAAAACATTAGAGCACAAATTATCGGAGTTCTTAGGAACTGAAGATACCATTTTATATGCCGCAGCATTTGATGCCAACGGTGGTGTTTTTGAACCTTTATTCAATGAAGAAGATGCCATCATCAGCGATGCATTAAATCATGCTTCTATTATAGATGGGGTTCGATTGTGTAAAGCGCAGCGCTATCGATACGAGCATAATAATATGGAAGATTTGGAAGCCAAACTCAAAGAAAGTGCACATCTGCGTAATAGAATTATTGTAACAGATGGGTCGTTTAGTATGGATGGCACCATTGCCCAATTGGATAAAATTTGCGATTTGGCCGATCAATACAATGCTATTGTAATGATAGATGAATGCCATAGCAGTGGCTTTTTAGGTAAAACAGGAAGAGGCACGCATGAATACCGTGGTGTAATGGGCAGAATTGATATCATTACCGGAACCTTAGGTAAAGCTTTAGGTGGTGCCAGTGGCGGATTTACATCGGGTCGCAAACCCATCATAGATATGTTGCGCCAAAGAAGTAGGCCTTATTTATTCAGTAATACCTTAGCTCCAAGTATTGTAGGCGCATCTATTGCAGTTTTAGATATGCTCAGCGAAACCACCGAACTCAGAGACAAATTAGAATTTAACACCCGCTATTTTAGAACACATATGACGGCTGCCGGTTTTGATATTAAACCGGGCGACCATCCTATTGTACCCATCATGTTGTATGATGCCGTTTTAGCACAAAATTTTGCCGCACAATTATTAGAAGAAGGTATTTATGTTATTGGATTTTTCTTCCCGGTGGTGGCAAAAGGACAAGCACGTATACGCGTTCAATTAAGTGCTGCCCATAATCAACAACATTTAGATAAAGCCATTGCTGCATTTACAAAAGTAGGTAAGGCATTAGGCGTGATTAAATAAATTCAACATTTAATGATAAGTGGATATGAAATTATTTAGTTTATGTTGTTTGATGTTGTTGGCTGTAATAGCATCTGCCCAACAAAAAGACAGCACTACTTTTCCGGCAAATTTTATAGGTAAATGGAAAGGCGAGATGCAATGGATGGGTTCGGGCAGGGCACCTCAAACCTTTACCATGCAATTGCGTATAATGCCTACCGATAGTTTGAATCAATATACTTGGCAAATTGTATATGGCGATGCTAATAATGCCGATACCGCCAATGACAATCGTCCTTATATTTTAAAACCTATAGATATTGCTAAAGGCATTTGGGTAGTAGATGAACGCAATGGTATTGTGTTAGACAGTTATGTGCACGGTAATGCCATACATGGGGCGTTTACGGTACAAGACAATACCATTGTAGACAATTACACGGTAGAAGGCAATACCATGAAAGTAGAATTTTACTCTATTAAATTGAGCCAACCTAAAACCAGTGGATTAGGAACCGATGATTCGCCAACAGTGAGCAACTATCCTATAAAAAGTTATCAGGTAGGTGTGTTGAAAAGGGTAGATTAAACGTAACTACTTTTTTCAATTATGCATGCTCATTAATATGCGCATACAATCTTTCTACATCTTCAATATTGAACAATTGCGTTCCATGATTCATTGTAGCTGCCGAACCACATGCCACGCCAAAATGCAATGCTTGTTTTAACGTATGGCCTTGTTGTATCATAAATGTAATACCCGCTACCATACTATCTCCGGCACCAACGGTACTTTTTTTATCTACCGGAGGGGCAGGCGCAAAATATTTTTTGTCTTCTGTAACCAACCAAGCACCATCGGGTCCCATAGAAACAGCAATTACTTCTGCAAAACCATCTCTAACGGCTTGTTGTGCTGCATCGGGTACTTCATTACTTTCTAATCGATCTATATTGAGCATCTTACACAATTCGCCAATATTGGGTTTAATTAAATAGGCATGTCGGCCTTGTAAGGCTTGCAATGCAGGTCCCGAAGTATCAACAATACATTTTGCACCCATTGCATTGGCAGTTTTTACAATCAATCCATAAAAATAATCGGGCAATCCGGGAGGCAAACTGCCGCTGGCTACTACAAACTCCGGACTAAAAGACCTTAAATCTTCAATCAAATCTTTCACTACTTGTTCTTCAAATGAACGACCGGGAAAAGTAAATCGAAATTGGTTGTTGGTTTCTGTTTCTAATACAATCCAATTTTCTCGGGTTTCAACGGTACTATTGGTAGAGTGAAAAGGAATAGCTTCGGCAGTTAACAAACTTTTGAGCATCTCGCCGTTATGTCCGCCTGCAGGAAATAATGCTACCGATGAAGCATTTAATTTTTTCAGTGCTTTACTTACATTAATGCCACCACCGCCGGGTTCGTTAAAAACTTCACTACAACGCAATTTCGATTCGGGAACAATATTTTCGGAACGGGTACTTTTATCAATAGCCGGATTTAAAGTGATGGTTAATATTTTACTACTTAACATATATCAATGGTTTAAACAATACTAGGGTTATATTTCGAGTGCAAAGATAGTTGAGGTGTGTAAGCATTTTTAATCCATCAATTATTTTATTGAAAAATTTTCTGCAAAAACGACAACTTATTTTAAAATAGTCGTCTAATATACCATGAAGCAAATATTTCGTTTGGGCATATTCGCCCTATTTCTTTCCATTACCGGTTTTACAACTGTACAAGCCCAACAAATTCAAGTAAGAGGAACAGTAGCAGATGGCGTAGATAACACGCCCATTGTGGGGGCTACAGTAACAATAAAAAAGTTACCATCCAATGCAGTAGATAAATCTACTATTACTGTTAAAGGCGGCTTTTTTCGATTTACCGATCTATCAAAAGATAGTTTTACTTTAACCATCAGTTATATAGGCTACGAGCGTTTTACAACTACAGTATTTATAGATGAAAACACCAAAAATTTGGGCAGTTTCAAACTTCCAAAAAAGGGTAAGGCTTTAGATGAAGTTTCGGTTACATCAAAAGTTGCTCCAACACAACAAAAGGGCGATACAGTGCAATACAATGCTAGTCAGTATAAGGTGAGTCCGGATGCAACCGCCGAAGAACTCATAAAAAAAATGCCCGGTGTTACGGTAGATAAATCGGGTACGGTAACCGCACAAGGCGAACAAGTAAGAAAAGTTACAGTAGATGGAAAAGAATTTTTTGGCGATGATGCTACAGCGGCCTTAAGAAATTTACCCGCCGAAGTGATTGATAAAATTCAGGTGTTTGATCGATTAAGTGATCAAGCGGCTTTTACAGGATTTGATGATGGCAATAGTGTAAAAGCGATGAATATTACTACCAAAAACAATATTAAAAACGGACAGTTTGGTAGAGTGTTTGCGGGTTATGGTACCGATAACAGGTATAATGTTGGTGGTAATGCTAGTTTTTTGAAAGGCAACAGAAGAATTTCAGTAGTTGGATTATTTAATAATATCAATCAACAAAACTTTTCATCACAAGATTTATTGGGTGTTACCAGTACCTCAAGTAATTCGGGCGGTGGTGGAGGAAGAGGTGGAAACCGTGGAGGCGGTGGAACCAATAATTTTATGGTAGGTCAACAAAATGGTATCAGTGCCACCAATGCATTTGGAATAAATTATTCGGATCAATGGAGTAAAAAATTATTGGTATCGGGCAGTTATTTCTTCAACCATTCTAATACCGGTAATAACCAACAATCGGCTACACAATATTTTTTAAATGGGGGCAATAATCAGTTTGGAGAAGACATTGTATATTCTAATACCAGCAATCAAAATCATCGTATAAATATGCGATTGGAATATACGATCGACAAAAGAAATTCAATTATCATTACCCCAAACATCAGCATTCAAAAAAATGCATCTATCAACGATAATCAAACCTTAAACTATTTTACACTAACCGATTTAATCAGTTTATCGGATAGAAATACCGACAGAAATACCAAAGGATATAATATCGGTAATAATATTTTATACCGCCATGCATTTGCAAAAAGAGGAAGAACCATTTCATTAAATCTCTCTACTACATTCAATAAAAGAACCGGTGAAACGTATTTACAATCGCATAATATTTATTACAAAACCAATATTAACATCAACGATTCTTTACAGCAATTTACCGATCAAGTAACCAATGGATATCAACTTTCTGCCGGGTTAGTGTATACAGAGCCTATTGGTAAAAAAGGACAATTGCAATTGAATTATACACCAACTATTAATTTCAATAAGGCCGATCAAGAAGTGTATCAATACGATTTTGTACAAGACAAATATTCCATCTTCGACCCAAGTTTATCGAACCTTTTTGATAATCGTGTGGCTACACATAATACCGGTGTAACCTATCGTAAAGGCGATAGAGATAATATGTTTGCAGTAGGTGTATCGTATCAGTTTACCCAACTTACCAGCGATCAAAAATATCCTATAGTTGCTACAGTACGTAAGCCTTTTAATAATGTATTACCCAATTTAATGTGGCGTAAAAAAATATCTTCTAAAGCTAATTTGCGATTGATGTACAGGGCCAATACTAATGTGCCTAGCGTTTCACAATTACAAAATGTATTCAATAATGCCAATCCATTGTTCATCACAACAGGTAATCCTTCTTTAAAACAACAGTATGGCAATGTATTGAGTGCACGATATACTTTTACCAATACACAAAAGGGACAAAGCTTTTTTGCCAATGTATTCTTACAACAAAACAACGATTATATCACCAATTCTACCATCATAGCCTCTACAGATTCGGTACTTACGCCAACGGTTACCCTATTTAAAGGATCGCAATTGAGCAAGCCGGTGAACTTGAATGGATTTGTAAGTGTACGTTCTTTCCTTACCTATGGCATGCCCATAAAATTCATTAAATCGAACATCAATTTTAACCTCGGTTTTACCTATGCTCGTACGCCGGGTATGATTAATACGGTGAAAAGTATTGCCGATAATTACAATTACAATTCGGGTGTGGTAATATCGAGCAATATCAGTCAGTATATTGATTTCAATGTATCGTATTCCATCAACGTAAACCAAGTAACCAATTCTGTTCAAGCGCAATTGAATAATAAATCCATTACCCAAAGCACCGGATTGCAATTGAATCTATTGTCTAAAAAAGGTTGGTTATTGCAACAAGATGTAAACAACCAACGATTAACCGGTTTGGCAGGCGGATTCAATCAAAATTATTGGTTATGGAATGCGGCCATTGGTAAAAAATTCTTGAAAAATCAAGCAGGCGAATTGAAGTTATCGGTATTCGATTTATTGAAGCAAAATGTGAGTGTAGTACGTAATGTAACGGAAACGTATATAGAAGACCAGCGTAACCTAGTGTTGCAACAATATTTCATGCTAACATTTACGTATAAATTGAAAAGTTTTGGAGTAGGTGTACCTGTCGGAAACAATCCAAATAGAATGGGTTCGGGAGGTATGGGTGGAAACCAGCGCTTTTAAGTAATTTTAATGTTGTTCAATAAAACAACACATGTTGAAATTGCCCGAATCATTATCTCAAGAGCGCAGTAAAGAGGACCAGTTATCCTTTGAGCAGCTTGTGGCGCAATATAGTGATATGGTGTACAACACGGCGTTAAGTATGCTACAACAGCAACAAGATGCAGAAGATGTTACGCAAGAAGTGTTTGTAAAAGTATATCAATCTATGGGCAAGTTTTCGGGTAATGCGCAAATCAGTACATGGATCTATCGCATTACCGTAAATCAATGTATAGATGTTGAAAAGAAAAAAAACAGGAAGAAAAGATTTTCGGGAGTACTACAATTTTTTTCTTCGGCTTTAAATGATAGTGTTCATGTAGCCGACTTTCATCATCCCGGCATTGCCTTAGAAAAGAAAGAAGATGCGGCAATATTGTTTAAGGCATTACAACAATTGAATACGAAACAACGCATGGTTTTTGTGTTGAATAAATTAGAAGGATTGAAAGCGAAGGAAATTGCTGAAATCATGCAAGCATCAGCAACAGCTATTGAATCTTTATTAGCAAGAGCAAATAAACAATTGAAAATTATTTTGAAACAATATTATGAACAACACCATAAATAGTGCATATGAATAAGCAGCAAGAAGATCAATTTATTCGGCAAATTATGGAAAGTACCGATGGTATGCAACGGGCTTCTGCAAACCCTTTTTTGTTGACGGTGTTGAATCAAAAAATTCAACAACAACCTAAAAATAATTGGGAGTATTTAGGTATGTATATCGCTAAACCTGCAGTTTGGGTTTCGGCAATTTTTTTAGTTGTTTTATTGAATGGTGCTGCACTTTGGAAAAATACCCATAGTGTTGCAAATACCGAAAACACCGTTCTTGTTGCAAACGATGATGAAGCCGAAAGCTTTGCCATTATTGATCAAATAGAAAATCAAGAGCCATGACAATACCTGCTTCAAATAACAAAAAGCTGTTACTCATCATAGCTGTATTATTCTTATCCAATTTGATATTGATTTATTTTTTGTGGATGCAACCTCAAGCCAATAAAAGAAATAGATCGGGTGGAAAATTTGCAATGGTACGTGAAGCATTAATCAATGAAGTGCATTTCAATACAGCACAACTTGCAACTTACGATTCGCTCAATGAATTACATCGAAAATCGATGCAGCAGTTTATGGATTCGGGCAAGCAATTAAAAGCACAACAATATAAAAATCTTGTTGACGATGATTTTTCCGATTCTATCTTGCAACAATCAATACAAACATTAGCCAATACATTTGGTACAATGGAGCACCAGCAATTTAGTCATTTACGTAAGGTAAGGTCTATTTGCACCCCAACTCAACTACCGGTTTTTGATTCTCTTCAAATTCAAATTTTAATTAAAAAGAACAATAAAGGACACGGTCGGTAGTCTTCCAAATAAAGCAAACTTATTTTTAATTATAGGTACAAATTTCGAAGGTTAATCGTTTTAAAGGCGTCTAATCTATAGCTTATAGTGTACAGCATTACCCAATAATAAATCCTACTTTTAAGGGATTCAAAAATCAATATACGATGTCGGTAATTATCAGACAATGGACGCAAGCAGATAAAGATCAATTGGTGCTTCAAGCAAACAATATCAATATTTGGAACAACCTCCGAAATTATTTTCCTTCACCTTATACCGAAGAAGATGCACAACGCTGGTTGGATAAAATCGTTGGTGCCGAACCTGTAATCAATTTTGCTATTGATGTTGATGGAGAAGCGGTAGGCGGAATTGGTATTATATTAAACAGTGATGTGTATGTGATGTCGGCCGAAATTGGCTATTGGATAGGCGAAGCATGGTGGGGTAAAGGTATTGCCACAGAAGCCATCCGACAAATGGTAGAATACACTTTTTATTACTTCGATATTGTGCGTTTATATGCCGAAGTATTTGATCACAATAAACCATCTATGCGGGTTTTAGAAAAAAACGGGTTTTATTTGGAAGGGGTAAGACGTAAGGCTGTATTGAAAAATGGCGTGTTAATGGACGACTATATTTGGGTAAAAATTAGGCCCTGGTAGAAGAAATTTTAGAATCACCGAAGGAAATTTTTAAAACCGGCTTCTAATCATTAAACCACAATAGCTAAACCTAGTCAAATACACCTTATGCAATTAAAGAAAAACATCGCCTCCAGCGAATCCGGCTTCATCTTTAATCCGGGAACAGGAGATTCGTTTTCGGCCAATCCATTGGCGGCGGAAATATTAGGACATATAAAAGAAGGGAAACCGGCTGCTGAAATCAAGCAACTTTTGCTTGATAAATATGAAGTAGAATCCGGCGAATTAGAAAAAGATTGGGATGATTTTGTTGCCCAACTTCGTGAAGGTAATCTGCTCGAAATGTAATTTTCTTTTTCAACCTAAACCGTTTTTATGTCAACCTTACCTTCGCCAATCACCATTGCCGTAACAGGGCTTAATGCCATTGATAGTCCCGGACCCGGAGTAGCCGTAATACGTGCCTTACGGGATGGCTTACCCGCTCCTGTAAGAATCATCGGTTTGTCGTACGAAACCCTCGAACCAGGTATTTACATGCACGATGTGGTAGATAAAACCTATCAAATTCCTTATCCTGCTGCCGGCAAAGATGCTTTATTGGCCCGTTTGCAATACATCCACGAAAAGGAAAATATTCATGTATTGATACCCAACTTTGATGCCGAATTGTATAATTTCATCCGCATCTCTCCGGTATTAAAATCAATGGGCATTGCTACATTTTTACCTTCTCAAGAACAGTTTGATGCAAGGGATAAAATTAACCTCGCCAATTTTGGTCGATTACATGGCATGCTTGTTCCTCAAGATCGTGTGATATATAGTACCAACGAATTGTACGCTTGTGCCGAATTATTTGGTTATCCATTGGTAGTAAAAGGAAAATTTTATGATGCCGGTATTGCGCATACCATGGAGCAAGCACAAAAAGAATTTTATAAACTATCGGCCAAATGGGGCTTCCCAATCATTGTTCAACAGTTTATTAAAGGAACAGAAATCAATATTGCTGTATTGGGAGATGGAAAAGGCAATGCCATCAGTATCATTCCCATGCGCAAATTATACATTACCGATAAAGGTAAAGCTTGGGCCGGCATTACGTTAGAAGATGATAAGCTCATCGACTTAGCCAAGCAATTTGTAAAGGCAACCAATTGGCGCGGCGGATGTGAATTAGAAATCATGCGTAC
>JBMOEQ010000126.1:0-9011 GCA_049314655.1 Ferruginibacter sp.
TGGTGCCTTGGTTAAAATTAAATTGTCCGTTTAATCCATCTCCTTTCGATGTAATACCTACACCTGTATTTACCAATGTACCGCTGTTGTTTTTCTTCAACACCACATTAATTACACCTGCAATGGCATCGCTACCGTATTGTGCCGCAGCGCCATCTCTTAACACTTCTATACGTTCAATAGCCGCTGCAGGAATAGCATTTAAATCTGTACCAACAGAACCATTACCCACTGTTCCTTGATAATTGAGTAATGAACTATTATGGCGGCGTTTTCCGTTTACCAATACCAATAGTTGATCGGGCCCCAATCCACGCAATGAAGCCGGATCAATATGCTCGGTACCATCACTTGCCGATTGGCGATTGCTTTGAAATGAAGGCGCTAAATAAGTAAGAATTTGGTTTACATCGGTTTGAGGTAAAGTTTGCGTAATGTTTTTAAAACTGATCACATCTACAGGAACTGCCGATTTTAATGCAGTACGTGCAACCCTACTGCCCACTACAATTACCGGATCGAGTTGACTGTTTACCGATTCTTTTAATTGTACGTCTAAACTTCCAGATACAGCTAATTCTTGTGGATCTAAACCGGTTGCTTCAATACGCACTTTAGCTCCATTTCCTGAAACTTTTAATGAAAACCCTCCGGTAGCATTGCTTACCGTTGCATTGGATGTTCCGGTTTCTATAATTGTAGCACCTGAAAGCGCTTTACCATCCGGGCCTTTAACAATACCGCTCACATTAACCGCTTGTGCAAATAGCGTATTTGAAATCAAAATAAAACCTAGGAATAACACCCCTAATTGAAGTACATTTTTTTTCATCTTTTTCTATGTTTTTTTATTAGTCTATTGTTTCTATAGACTAACAAAATTAAGGCCAAAAAGCCAAAGTACAAAAATCAATTTGGAGCATGTTAACTTACTTTTACAACTTATTAGAATTATTTACATGAGAAGATTAGGGATTCCAACCGCTATGGCATTGGTTATTGCCAATATGATTGGTAGCGGTATTTACACCAGTTTAGGTTTTCAGTTGGCCAATATGCAATCGTTGTTTGCAGTATTGATGCTTTGGGTGGTGGGAGGAATCATTGCTGTTTGTGGCGCTTTGGTGTATGGCGAATTAGGTGCCGCCTTACCCAATAACGGTGGCGAGTATAATTTTTTAAAAGAAATTTATAGTCCATTCGTGGGCTTTTTAGCCGGATGGGTTTCGTCGTTTGTAGGTTTTGCCGCACCAGTTGCAGCCGTGTCTATTGCATTGGGCAATTATCTCAATATTGTTTTTCCTGCTTTGCCGCCATTGGCAACTGGTTTATGTATTTTAGCCATCATCACCGCTTTGCATGCATGGCATGTGGTATTGGGCTCTAAATTTCAACAAGTGGCTACCTTGGCCAATATTGCCATTATCGTTTTTCTCATTGTATCGGGTTTTACGGCACATACTTCGCAACCCATTTCTGTGGCACCTACTAAAGAAGGCTTTAAAGAAATTTTCAACAATCCGTATTTCGTGGTTAATTTATATTGGGTTTCGTATGCGTATACCGGATGGAATGCCGCTTCTTATATCGCCGGAGAAATTCGCAACCCCGCAAAAAATTTACCCATCGCACTCATTGCCGGAACGGGTATTGTTACCATTTTGTATGTATTGCTCAATTGGTCGTTTTTAAATGTTGCCCCGGCATCTTCCATGAAAAATCAATTGGAAGTAGGTTTTGTAGCAGCACAATTTATGTTTGGTGCTACCGGAAGTAAATTAATGGGCATCATTATTTCTATTTCATTATTGAGTACCATTAGTGCCATGACGTTTGCGGGCCCAAGAGTAAGCGCTTGTTTAAAGGAAGAAGTGCCGGCATTGAATTGGTTGGGAAAACTTAATAAAAATGGTTCGCCGGCAATAGCCATTTATGTACAATCGGCCATTGCAGCGTTATTGGTATTACTCAATCAATTTCAGTTGGTGATCGATTTAATTGGCTTTACCTTGGCCTTATCTACCAGCTTAACTGTATTTGCTGTTTTTAAATTGCGTAAAAAATATCCTGCAGTAAAAGGCAGGTACCAAACCTGGGGCTATCCGTTTACACCCATCATTTTCTTGCTGATTAATGCGTGGATTTTATATTACGGTTTCATGCTAAAACCTTGGGTTAGTTTAGCCGGATTATCTTTAATTGCTGCAGGGGCTATAGTTTATATGCTAGGAAAAAAATCTACAGTAAAAAATACAGGTTCAATTCAAGATTAAAAATCACTAACTGCTGTGGTCGGTTACAATCACCCAACGGCCTTTTATTTTTTTAAACCATAAAGTAAATGCGCCGGATAAATTTCCTTTGGATCTGGTTAAAAACCATTTTCCAACTACAAAGCAATCTTGTTTAGAAACTACTTCTACTTTCAATAAATTAAAATGTAGTTTGCCCATAGATGCCGTATCCGGATAGCCTATGGTATAGCTGTTGAGCGTATTTTGCCAACCATACGTGGCGCCCGATTTTCCAATAAACATCAACGAATCATTTTTCCAATAGCCTTCCATAAAACCATTGATATCGCCCTTGTTCCAACATTGGGTTTGTTGTTCAAGTACGGATCTTACCAATAGCTCGTCTTTCTGCTGGGCAATGGTTGTATAAGCTATCAGTACATATGCCAATAGCGCTATTGCTTTTCTCATATCAACTTATATTAAAAGTAAATTAATGCTTGTGATGGGGCGAAGCACATTTGCTGCGATGGCAAAGTTTGTAATTGTAATAATGTGCCCACATAATCATAATCACTGCCGGAATCAACAAAGGCAACTCGAACTGGTGAAAAATTTGCTTGCTGATTAAAAATAAAAATCCGCCACTGAATAATAGTAAGGGCGTCCAATTTCTATGATGGCGAATAAATCCATGTACCAATGCGTAAATACCTACTCCAAATGCCAACACAATCATACTCCATTCAAAAAAAACATTATGTATGATATTGATGCCTAAAATGGGCAAACTCGTCATCATCACCGGTAACAATGAGCAATGTATAGCACATGCTATGGAGGTAATAATACCCATTGCGTCCCAGTTGATTTTTATATTCATCTTGAAGAGCACAAAGGTAATCTTTTTGCAATTATGTTGCAAGTATTGATTTTAATAGAACAGCAAAAGGTTAAACTGAAATCCATTTTTCATTTTCTTGCCCGTAGCTTTGCAGAAAATTGGATATATGCTTAAAAAATGGCTGCCCTACCTCATCTTCTTTGTATTGTTACTTACTGCCTATTTTGTATTTGTATTTACGCAAACCGATATCAATAAATCGAGCTTAGCGGTAATCAATGATAAGGTTCAACCTTTTTCCTTTGTGAATCAAGATGGTAAAACCATTACTGATAGAGATGTTGAAGGCAAAGTAATGTTGGCCGAATATTTTTTCACTACCTGTAAGGGTATTTGTCCGAAGATGAATGCCAATATGCGCCGTGTATTTGATGAGTTTAAAAACGACAGCAATTTTATCATCTTATCACATACTTGCATGCCCGAAACCGATTCGGTTCCTTTATTAAAAGCCTACGAACAAAAAATGTTGTACGGCAATTTAATGAAAGGCGATGATGGCAGTTATAAAATTGAGTACGATTCTACCAAAAAAACACCCATTGCAATCGACAATAAAAATTGGATGTTTTTAACCGGAAAAAAATCGGAGCTCTACGATTTAGCGCGTCATAGTTATATGATAGATTTCAGTAAAATGGATTCTACTGCTAAAATAGATGACCAATTTATTCATACCCAGTTTTTTGCTTTGCTCGATAAAAAAACCAGGGTTCGCGGTATTTATGATGGATTAAAAGAAGATGAAATTCAAAAGCTCTTGAAAGATATTCGTGCATTGCAAAAAGAATCGTTTCAAAACAGAAGCTTGAAGGGATACTAACTTAGGTTAAATCGCTTAATTTTAAGGACTAAATTTTTTCAATGGATAAGGTGTACGATTTATTAAAACGCAATCAACTGAGCATTACCGAGGGCAGAAAAAAAATTCTCGATTTGTTCCTCAATGCTAAAGGCGCTTTGGCACATGCCGATATTGAAAAAAATACCGATGAAGCTTTTGATCGCGTTACGGTATACCGCACTTTACAAACTTTTGTAGAAAAAGGCATCATTCATCATATCCCTACAACCGATAATTCTATTTTATACGCTTTATGCAAGGATAATTGCGAAGCCGGACATCACCACGATAACCATGTTCATTTTATTTGCGATACATGCAATAAAACCATTTGCTTAGATGATGTTACTGTGCCGCATGTAAAATTACCCAAAGGTTTTACTCCCAATCAATCCGAAATGGTAGTAAAAGGCATTTGCGATGATTGCAAATAATTAACCTCCATTTATACTACGGTTACTGCAAAATTATTACGTGGCGTAATTACGCCTATAGGTGTGCTAAACATACTTAATCCATGTGCATCTAAAATTTCCTTCACCGCATGTACACCTTGTGGATCTACTGCAATTAGTAATCCGCCACTGGTTTGTGGATCGGCTAGTATGGCTTGTTGTATAGCTGTTAGTGGCGCAATTTTATCGCCATAACTATCCCAATTTCTACCTGTACCACCAGGTACCGATTTTTGTTGTACATAATCTATAAGATCTGTTGTAATGAGTGGGATTTTATCAAAAAATAATGCTGCACTTAATCCGCTTCCTTCGGCCATTTCTACCAAATGACCCAATAATGCAAAGCCGGTAACATCGGTCATGGCATGTACTAAAGGCAGTTGTCCTAATGCCGCTCCTACTTTATTCAATTGCATCATTTGTTTGGCGGCTAATCCAATGTGCTCGGGTTTTAATAATCCCTTTTTCTCTGCTGTAGTAAGTATTCCTACGCCAATTGGTTTCGTTAAAAAAAGTATATCACCTTCTTTAGCGGTATTGTTTTGTTTGATGTTGCCAATATCTATCATACCATTTACAGCCAATCCAAAAATGGGTTCGGGCGAATCAATGCTATGTCCTCCTGCTAATGCAATACCCGCTTCTTTACAAATACTTCTGCTGCCATCAATTACTTCGCGGGCAATTTCGGGCGATAAAACATTGATGGGCCAACCTAAAATGGCAATGGCTAAAATGGGTGTTCCGCCCATAGCATATACATCACTGATGGCATTGGCTGATGCTATTCGTCCAAAACTAAATGGATCATCTACAATAGGCATAAAAAAATCTGTGGTAGAAATCAACGCCTTTCCATTTCCAATATCATATACAGCCGCATCATCTTTACTATGGTTGCCTACAATGAGTTTATCATTATCGGGCATAGCAAAATTGCTGCTTAATATTTGATCCAATACTTTAGGAGAAATCTTACAACCACAACCTGCACCATGAGAATATTGGGTAAGTTTTACGGGCTCGGAAAATTGATGATCCATAGTTACTTGCTTTTTCGTTTACGTTTCAACGTGATGATGGCATTATTTTCCAAATCGGCACTAAACCTCAATTCATATACTTTATCGCCATCGTGCACTACCAACAATCCGGTATTGGGTGGAATAGCGCCTAAGTTTTCGGCATACATAATTAATACCAACGAATCCGGCGTTTCGGGCGTAATATAAATGGTTTTACTATTGGCCTTGGTATTTAATCCCAGTTTCGAATAAATTAATTGTCCGTTTAAGGTTACACTTACGGTATCACCATCTACCTCACCATTATCGTAAAGGGTAAGTGTTAAACTATCTGCTTCAAAAAATATTTCTTGTGTTGCTGCAATTTTCCGGGCTGAAATATTTGCAGCAGGAGGAATTACCACCGGTGCAGCTACTACAACTGGTGTAGGTACCACTTCTGGTTGTGTGGTTGCTTCTTTTTTCTTTTCTACTTTTTTTGACTTTTTTTCTACAGCAACTACAGGTTCTTTTACTTTCACTTTTTGCACTTCGGCAGGTTTTTCTACTGGCGTTTCTACTTTAGTAACTAACGGTGCTTCGGTTGGATAGATGACAATTTTATCGGCTAATTTAAGTTGAGCCAACTGATCTAATAATGCCGATGGGGGTCGTTTAAACGATTTGGTAATGCTTACTTTTCCTGTTGCCGGAAGATATACTTTGGTTCGGTTGGTAGCCCAGTTTCCTTTCAAACTTTGCACAGTATCTTGTACTGTTAATTCCATCACCAATAATTTACGTACGCCTTTTGGCGGCTCAATACTGTACGAATTATAAATGAGCTCATCATCTTCTATAATTACTTTGTTGTTGCGCTTTTTTACTTTAATGCTTTTGATACCAATTTCATCTTTGCCGGCTTCGGTAAACACGGTTCTTGAATAGCCCGATAGTTTGCCCTTGTATTCGCTAATCACAATTTCGTAAGGCAAATATTGTGCGGTTGTATCATTAAATAATGTGCCTTTCCAAATGCCGGTAATATCTTCTTGTGCAAAAGAAAACATCGGCAGTAAGAATAGCAAAAAGACCCATTTAATGCAATGCTTTTTCATGTATGAGGTATTGGGTGATTTGTGAAATATTGATGGTTTCGAAAGGTATTTTGTGCAACTGCTGTGCCAAGTTGTTTCTTTGGTGCAAACCTTTTTCATAACCTTTATCGTAATACGTAAGCAAAATATGAAAACAAGCTTGGTGATTATGCTCTAATAAATATCCTATGGCGGTTTTGGTTTCTAATGGACCCAATCTTTTTTGAATTCTTACAATGGCATTAATTAAATCGGCTTGTGCAAATACGCCATACGATTGGGTTAAATAATTCAATCTTGCTTCAAAAGGAATATCTAAAAAATAGAGTGGCGCTTCACGCATTTGTTTCCAAAATGCTGCGGGAATATTAATAGTGCCTATACGTTGGCTTTCATCTTCAATAAAAAATTCGGATACATTTTCTTGTAACAAATGATCGAGCGTTGTAGCCAATGTATTTTCAAACATTTCTTGTGAGGGCTGTGTATTTTCTCCCAATGCACCAAATGCCGAACCCTTATGACAAGCCATTTTTTCGAGATCAATAACCGGAATAGTATTTTCTTGAAGGGCTTGTAACACCAGCGTTTTTCCCGAACCGGTATATCCTCCCAATACTTTTACCGGATAGCTTTTAGCAAATTGTGCCAATACCCATTGCCGATACACTTTATATCCACCAACTAAAGTGTACACTTTAAACCCATACAAATCTAGCAACCAAGCAATGGCTGCACTGCGCATGCCGCCTCGCCAACAATGTACCAAAATGGTTTTGCCGGCAATATGTTCGTGTAATACTGTTTTGGGTTTAATGCCGCCATTGTAAAATGTAGCGATTAATGTTTCGGCGGTTTCAACAACGGTTTTCATATTTGGACCAAAATAATCCAACCCAATTTTTATAGCGTGCTCTCTGCTCTGTTGTTTATAGGTGGTGCCTACTACTTTTCGTTGTTCATCGGTAAATAACGGTAAGCTGTATGCGCCAGGAATATGGGCATGGTTGTATTCGCCCGGACTGCGCACATCAAAAACAGGATGTGTTGTAGTCAAGTGAAGAAATGCTGCTAACTCTATTCTTTGTACCGCCATAACTGATGGTAACGAAGTTATAACAAGTAGGGTACAAATAAAAAACCGTTGAAACGAATCTCAACGGTTTAATATATTTAAATAAATATGATTTTATCCATTCATTGAAGTAAGAAACTCCATATTGTTTTTGGTGCCTTTCATATTGTTCAATAAAGTATTCAATGCTTCTTCCGGATTCATATCGGCCATATGCTTTCTTAAAACCCACATGCGTTGGAAAGTATCTTTATCTAACAATAAATCATCTCTACGCGTACTTGATGAAACGATGTCAATAGCCGGGTAAATTCTTCTATTAGCCAAACGACGATCTAATTGAAGTTCCATATTACCGGTTCCTTTAAATTCTTCAAAAATAACCTCATCCATTTTACTTCCGGTATCTACCAAGGCAGTAGCAATGATGGTTAATGAACCGCCATGTTCTATTTTACGTGCAGCACCAAAGAATTGTTTTGGTTTTTGCATCGCATTGGCTTCCACACCACCACTTAATACTTTACCGCTTGAAGGGGCAACGGTATTGTGTGCACGGGCCAAACGAGTGATACTATCTAACAGAATAACCACATCATGTCCGCACTCTACCAAACGTTTTGCTTTTTGTAAAGCGATGGTACTTACTTTAACGTGTTTTTCGGCCGGCTCATCAAAGGTAGAAGCAATAACTTCTGCTTTAACGCTACGTTCCATATCGGTAACCTCTTCCGGACGTTCATCTACCAACACAATCATCAAGTAACATTCTGGATGATTTTCGGCAATAGCATTGGCCAATTCTTTCAGCAACATGGTTTTACCGGTTTTCGGTTGTGCCACAATGAGTCCGCGCTGACCTTTACCTATTGGCGTAAACAAATCCATTACACGGGTACTGTAATTGCCCGGCGTAGTGGTAAGGTTTAATTTTTCGTAAGGAAACAATGGGGTAAGATAATCGAAAGGTACACGGTCGCGTACTTCATCCGGACTTTTACCATTGATGGTTTCTACTTTCAACAAGGCAAAATATTTTTCACCTTCTTTTGGCGGACGAACCGATCCATATACCGTATCACCCGTTTTTAAACCAAATAATTTGATTTGAGAAGGAGATACATAAACATCATCCGGAGATGATAAATAGTTATAATCGCTGCTGCGTAAAAATCCGTAACCATCGGGCATCATTTCCAATACCCCTTCGCCTAAAATAATACCATCGAATTCGATATTGAAAACGGGCTGTTGTTCGCGGCGTTGGTTATAGGGTTTATTTTGATAAGATGGTGGTGCTGAATTTTCTTGAGATTGTACTTCGGGTTGCTGTTGTTGCACATCTTCTTCTTGTAATAAAGAAGCGATGGCGGCAGGCACGGTACTTTGTTCGCT